>CAIVLG010000135.1 GCA_903906695.1 uncultured beta proteobacterium
AAAACCCTGGTAAGCCATGTCAAGAAAGGCGACCAATTTATTGACCTTGACGATGGCAACCACATGATCCCATTGTGCCGGCGTGATGTCGTAGCCGGTCGGGTTGTGGCAGCAGGCGTGCAACACCACGACCGTGCCCGCTGCCGCTGCCTTGAGGTCGGCCAGCATGCCGTCAAAATTGAGGCTGCGTGTCGCCGCGTCGTAATAGCGGTAGCTCCCGACCGTAAATCCCGCGTTGGTAAACAGCGCGCGGTGATTCTCCCAGCTCGGGTCGCTGATCAGCACCTTTGCGCTTGGGCTCAGATGCTTCAGAAAGTCGGCGCCGACCTTCAGGCCACCGGTGCCACCGAGGGCCTGGATGGTGGCGACGCGGCCGCTCTTGACCGCTTCGCTGTCGGCACCAAATACCAGGGACTTGACGGCAGAGTCATACGCCACGATACCGTCGATTGGCAAGTAGCCCCGTGCGGTGGGCTTGTCCATCATCGTCTTTTCGGCTGCTTGTACGCAGGCCAGCAGCGGTAGTTTGCCGTTGTCGTCATAGTAGACACCAACGCCCAGATTGACTTTGGCCGGGTTGGTGTCGGCGGCAAATTGCTCGTTCAGACCCAGAATCGGGTCGCGCGGGGCCATTTCGACGGCGGAGAAAAGTGACATGGGAAGTTCCTGTTCAGAAAAGTCAGACAAAAAATGCGTGGCGCGGGTTTACCCTGCATTTTACTTGCAGCGTTATCGGTCATTTTCGGGGTAGCACTCGGGGTGTGAATTCGAATCGATAACATCTAGCCTGATTTAGCACTTCGTCACCCTATTTATGCCCACCAACCCGCCCGCGCTTGCAAGTCCTGACGAGACCGACCAGGTCCCCGCTGGTACTTTCGTCCAATTTCCAGATTCGCCGTTTGAGCTCTATCAGCCCTATCCGCCGGCCGGTGATCAGCCCGAGGCCATCGACCAGCTGGTCGATGGCTTCAATGACGGCGAGGTGTTCCAGACGCTGCTGGGCGTCACTGGTTCCGGCAAGACCTTTACCATGGCCAACGTGATTGCGCGGCTGGGCCGACCGGCGATCGTGTTTGCGCCGAACAAGACGCTGGCGGCGCAGCTCTACAGTGAGTTCCGCGAGTTCTTTCCGAATAATGCGGTGGAGTATTTCGTCAGTTACTACGACTACTACCAGCCCGAGGCCTACGTGCCCCAGCGCGATCTGTTCATCGAGAAAGACTCGGCCATCAATGAGCACATCGAGCAGATGCGTCTTTCTTGCACCAAGAGCCTGCTGGAACGCCGCGACGTTGTGATTGTGGCTTCGGTATCGGCCATCTATGGCATTGGCCAGCCCGAGGCCTACCATCGGATGGTGATGACCCTGCGCGCCGGTGACAAGCTCGGGCAGCGCGATGTGATTGCACAACTGGTGCGCATGCAATACCAACGAAACGACATGGATTTCTTGCGCGGCAAGTTCCGTGTGCGCGGTGACACGATCGATGTCTTTCCGGCTGAACACAGTGAGATGGCGCTGCGCATTGAACTGTTCGACGATGAAATTGAATCGTTGCAGTTGTTCGATCCGCTGACCGGACGTATCCGTCAGAAGGTTCCACGCTTCACCGTCTATCCGAGCAGCCATTACGTGACGCCTCGCGAACAGGTGCTGGCCGCGGTGGAGACGATCAAAGTCGAACTGTCGGATCGGATCAAGGAATTTGTCAGTCAGGGCAAGCTGGTGGAGGCGCAACGCATTGAGCAGCGCACGCGCTTTGACCTGGAGATGCTCAGCGAAGTCGGCCATTGCAAGGGCATCGAAAATTACAGCCGCCATCTGAGCGGTGCGGCCCCGGGTGAGCCGCCGGCCACGCTGACCGACTACCTGCCACCAGACGCCATCATGTTTCTGGATGAAAGCCATGTTCTGATCGGTCAGTTCGGCGGCATGTACAACGGAGATCGCTCGCGCAAGACCACCTTGGTGGAATATGGTTTTCGCCTGCCCAGTGCGCTGGACAACCGGCCACTTAAATTCGAGGAATTCGAGAAGCGCATGCGCCAGGCGGTCTTCGTTTCTGCGACGCCGGGACAGTGGGAAAAAGACCATGCCGGCCAGGTGGTGGAACAACTGGTGCGCCCGACCGGTCTGGTTGATCCCGAAGTTGAGGTGCGCCCGGCCAGCAGCCAGGTCGACGATGTATTGCAGGAAATCCGGATCCGCGTCGAAAAGCATGAGCGGGTGCTGATCACGACTCTCACCAAGCGCATGGCCGAGCAACTGACCGACTATTTGAGCGACAACGGCGTCAAGGTGCGCTACCTGCACAGCGATGTCGACACGGTTGAGCGCGTGGAGATCTTGCGCGACCTGCGCCTGGGCACCTTCGATGTACTGGTCGGCATCAACCTGCTGCGCGAGGGCCTGGACATTCCCGAAGTTTCGCTGGTCGCCATATTGGACGCTGACAAGGAAGGTTTTTTGCGTTCCGAGCGCTCGCTGATCCAGACCATCGGACGGGCGGCGCGCAATCTCGAAGGGCGGGCGATCTTGTATGCAGACAAGGTGACGGACTCGATGCAAAGGGCGATCGGTGAAACCAATCGACGTCGCGTCAAGCAGGTTGCCTACAACCTGTCGCATGGCATTACGCCACGCTCCATTGTCAAGCAGGTGCGCGATCTGATCGACGGTGTTTACAGTGAAAAGGCTGGCAGGGAAGCTGAAAAGCTGGAGCGCGATGCGCTGCAGCGAGCCCGCATTGAAGACATGAGCGAGAAGGATATCGCTCGAGAAATCAAGCGTCTTGAGAAACTCATGCTGGAGCATGCTCGCAATCTGGAGTTTGAGAAGGCGGCGCGGGTCCGGGACGAACTGAGTCAACTGAAAGAGCGGGCGTTTGGTGCCGCAGGCAGCGACAAGGTGCTTACCTGAGCAAATTGCTGGGGCTTTGGTATACTTGAGCGCATTAGTCAACCAAACCCAACGAAGGAGTGTGCGATGCGACTCACCACCAAAGGCCGTTTTGCGGTAACCGCGATGATTGATCTGGGCTTGCGCCAGAGCAGCGGACCAGTGACCCTGGCCGCTATCAGCCAGCGCCAGCAGATATCGCTATCGTATCTGGAGCAGCTTTTTGGCAAGTTGCGGCGCAATGCACTGGTCGAGTCGACCCGGGGTCCGGGCGGCGGTTATACGCTGGCACGCAATCCGGCGGAGATCACCATTGCGGAAATCATTACCTCGGTGGATGAACCGATTGATGCGACTCACTGTAGCGGCAAGGAAAACTGTCTGGGTGAGGGAGATCGCTGCATGACGCATGATCTGTGGGCTGCCCTGAATACACGCATGGTCGAATTTCTGGACTCGGTGACCCTGAAGAAACTGATAGAAGATCAACTGGCCAAAGGCCTGCGGGTCGAGGACAAGCCGACGCTGAAACGGGCCATCTTCAATATGCCTGGCGTCAAGGCGAGTCGTGTCAAGGCACCGAATTCTGTCTTTGCATTGGGCAACGCTGCATCCGAAGCATGAAATTCGGGGGTAGATAATCGATTCTTTCAAGCAGCAGCAGCGAAAACCTCATGGACACGACTCCCCATTTTCCGATCTACATGGATTACAGCGCCACCAACCCCTGCGACGAGCGGGTGGTAGAGGCCATGATTCCCTGGTTACGTCAGCACTTTGGCAACCCCGCTTCGCGCAGCCATGCGTGGGGTTGGGAAGCCGAAGCGGCTGTCGAGAAAGCGCGTGAACAAGTGGCTACCCTGATTGGGGCCGACCCGCGCGAGATTGTCTGGACTTCGGGCGCGACCGAGTCAGACAACCTGGCGCTCAAGGGTGCCGCCGGGTTTTATAAAACGCGTGGCAAGCACATCATCACGGTCAAGACCGAGCACAAGGCAGTGCTCGACACGTGTCGCGAGTTGGAGCGGCAAGGCTTTTCGGTGACCTATCTCGATGTGCTGGAAGATGGCTTGCTTGACCTGGACGTCTTCAGGGCGGCTATTCGGAGCGACACTATTTTGGCCAGTGTCATGATGGTCAACAATGAAATTGGTGTGATCCAGGATATTGCGGCCATCGGCGCGATCTGCCGCGAAAAAGGCGTTATTTTTCATGTCGATGCGGCGCAGGCTACAGGTCGCGTGGAGATTGACCTGAGCCAGTTGCCGGTGGATTTGATGAGCCTGACGGCGCACAAGACCTATGGTCCCAAAGGCATCGGTGCTCTGTTCGTGCGGCGCAAGCCACGCGTGCGCATCGAGGCGCAAATGCACGGCGGTGGCCACGAACGTGGCATGCGCTCGGGCACTCTGCCGACGCACCAGATTGTCGGCATGGGCGAAGCCTATCGGATCGCGAGGGAAGAGATGACGCTGGAGAACGTGCGCATTCGCGCCTTGCATGACCGCATGCTGGACGGCCTGAAAGATGTTGAACAGGTGTTCATCAATGGCCACCTTGAAAAACGCGTGCCGCACAACCTTAACATGAGTTTCAATTATGTCGAAGGCGAGTCGCTGATCATGGGCATCAAGGGGCTGGCAGTATCGAGTGGCTCGGCCTGCACCTCGGCCAGTCTGGAGCCGAGCTATGTGTTGCGTGCGCTGGGACGCAGTGATGAACTGGCGCACAGCAGTCTGCGCATGACGATCGGTCGTTACACCACCGCAGAAGAAATTGATTACGCAGTGGATACCATCAAACTCAACGTTGCCAAGCTGCGTGATCTGAGTCCGTTGTGGGACATGTATAAAGAAGGCATTGATATTTCCACGATTCAGTGGGCTGCGCATTAGGAGAAGAAAATGGCATATTCCGAAAAAGTTGTGGACCACTACGAAAATCCTCGAAACGTCGGCTCGTTCGAAAAGGGTGATGATTCCGTTGGCACCGGCATGGTGGGCGCGCCCGCTTGCGGAGACGTCATGAAATTGCAGATCAGGGTCAATGCGCAGACCGGCGTCATCGAAGACGCCCGCTTCAAGACTTACGGCTGCGGCTCTGCCATTGCCTCCTCATCACTGGTGACCGAGTGGGTCAAGGGTAAGACGCTGGAGCAGGCGGCGGCGCTCAAGAACAGTGAGATCGCCGAAGAACTGGCGCTGCCGCCAGTCAAGATTCACTGCTCTATCCTGGCTGAAGATGCGATCAAAGCGGCAGTCAATGATTACAAGCAGAAACACGGCACCTTGCAGACGATCTGATATGGCTGTTACCCTGACCGAAGCCGCCGCGCGGCATGTGAATCGTTATCTGAGCAAACGCGGCAAGGGTGTGGGCGTTCGATTGGGCGTCAAGACCACGGGTTGTTCCGGTCTCGCCTACAAACTCGAGTACGTTGACGAAATTTCGCCCGAAGACATGGTGTTTGAAGGGCATGGCGTCAAGGTCCTGATCGAGCCCAAGAGCTTTGCTTACCTGGATGGGACCGAACTCGATTTCGTGCGCGAAGGTTTGAATGAAGGTTTCAAATTCAATAACCCGCGCGAGCGTGATCGCTGCGGCTGCGGTGAGTCATTTCGGGTGTGAATCTCCAATCGAGCGATTTTGAACTGTTTGGTCTGACCTCCCGGTTCGGGCAGGATCGCGCAGTCATCGACGCACGCTGGAAAGACCTGCAGCGCGAAGCGCACCCTGACAGGTTCAGCGCCCAGGGCGGCGTTGCGCAACGCCTGGCCATGCAGTGGTCAGTGCGTATCAACGAAGCCTATCAACGACTCAAGGATCCGCTCAAGCGCGCGGCTTACCTGTGTGAGCTGCATGGTGAGCCAGTCAATGCCGAGAACAACACGGCAATGGCGCCAGACTTCCTGTTGCAACAAATGCAGTGGCGTGAACAGTTGGACGAGGCCCGTGACGCTGCCGAGCTTGATCAATTGAGGTCCGAGGTTTTGTCGGCCCGCCGAGACTTGCTGCAACAATGCGAACAGATGATCGATCAGCAGCAGGATTATAAAGAGGCGGTGCAGGGGGTGCGTTGCCTGATGTTCATTGAGCGCTTTGCCAGCGATGTTGAGGCCCGCATGGACCGGATGGAAACATAATCACACACCATGGCCTTGCTGCAAATTTCTGAACCCGGTCAGTCAACCGACCCACACCAGCGCCGCATTGCGGTGGGAATCGATCTGGGTACCACCCACTCGCTGGTGGCTTCGGTGCGGCATGGGGTGGCCGAATGTCTGCCGGACAACCAGGGGCGTGTCATCCTGCCGTCGGTGGTCCGATACCTTGAAGGCGGCGGCCGGCAAATCGGCTTCGATGCCCTGCAGGCGATGGCAAAGGACCCCGAAAACACGATAGCCTCGGTCAAGCGTTTCATGGGGCGCAGCCTCTCGGATGTGGCTGGCAACCGCAAATTGCAATACCGTTTTGTGCAGCGCAGCGGCATGCTCGGCCTGCAAACCGTGCAGGGCGAAAAATCTCCGGTCGAAGTCAGTGCCGATATTCTGGCGACTTTGCGTTACCGCGCCGAGGATACTTTTGGTGACGACCTTTATGGTGCCGTGGTCACGGTGCCAGCCTATTTTGACGAAGCCCAGCGGCAGGCCACCAAGGACGCGGCCAAACTCGCTGGTCTGAACGTCTTGCGTCTGATCAATGAGCCGACGGCGGCCGCGATTGCCTACGGACTTGACAACGCCAGCGAGGGCGTTTATGCGATCTACGATTTGGGTGGTGGCACCTTCGACATTTCGATATTGCGGCTGACCAAAGGGGTTTTCGAGGTGCTCGCCACCGGCGGTGATTCGGCGCTTGGCGGTGATGATTACGACCGGGCATTGGCCGATTGGGTGATGAAGCAGGCTGGCGTGCAGGCCCGCACGCCGCAAGACAAGGCGATCGCCATCATCGCGGCTCGCGCCTGCAAGGAGGAGTTGTCGGCGACCCATTGCGCCGCCTGTCATGCCTGTATCGGCGGCGAAAACGTCAAATTCGAAGTGGTCAACGAGCAGTTCGAGAAGCTGACTGCCGAGTTGACACTGCGCACCATCGTTGCCGTGCGCAAGGCGCTGCGTGACGCTCGTCTGGACAAGGACGACGTCAAGGGCGTCGTGATGGTCGGCGGCTCAACCCGCATGCCGCAGATCCAGCAGGCCGTCAGCAAGTTCTTCGGCCGCGCGCCGCTCAACAATTTGAATCCGGACGAGGTGGTGGCGATCGGCGCGGCGGTCCAGGCCAATCAACTCGCAGGCAACAATGCCGGAGGCGATTTGCTGCTGCTCGACGTCATTCCACTGTCGCTCGGCATCGAGACCATGGGTGGTCTGGTGGAGCGCATTGTGCCGCGCAACGAAACCATTCCGACTGCCAAGGCGCAGGACTTCACGACCTACAAGGACGGTCAGACTGCGCTCGCTTTGCACGTGCTGCAGGGGGAACGCGATCTGGTGGCAGATTGTCGCAGCCTGGCGCGCTTCGAGTTGCGCGGCATCCCGCCGATGGCTGCCGGAGCGGCGCGAATTCGCGTCACTTTCACGGTTGATGCCGATGGCTTGTTGAGTGTCAGTGCCAGGGAGCAACTCAGTGGCGTACAAGCGCACATCGAGGTCAAGCCCTCCTATGGTCTGGCGGACGATCAGATCGCCCGTATGCTGCAGGACAGCTTCAGCACGGCGGATTCCGACATGAAGGCGCGCGCGCTGGTGGAAGCTCGTGTCGATGGCGACCGCATGCTGCTGGCGACCGTGAGCGCGCTCACCGCTGACGGCGATTTGCTTTCTGACGTGGAGTGTGCCGATATTGAGGCTCTGATGGTGGCGCTCAAAAGCGCACAGGCACTTGACGATGCGGCGCCGATCGAGGCCGCAACGCAGGCTCTGGCCCGCGGTACCGAAGCCTTCGCTGCCTTGCGCATGAACCGGGGCATTCAGAAGGCATTGGCCGGCCGCAACATAGAGACCGTTTGACGCAGAGTATCGGAATACAGATGCCCATCATCAAAATACTGCCACATCCAGAGTGCTGCCCGCAGGGCGCGGAAATATCAGCGCCGGCTGGCACCTCGATTTGCGAGGCCCTGCTCGAAAACCATATCGCCATCGAACATGCGTGCGACATGAGTTGTGCCTGCACTACCTGCCATGTCATTGTCCGGGAAGGTTTTTCATCCCTGAACGAACTCGATGAGAACGAGGAGGATCTGTTGGATCGCGCCTGGGGTCTGGAGCCGCAGTCGCGCCTGAGCTGTCAGGCAATTTTGGCGCAAACGGACCTGGTGGTCGAGATACCGAGGTACTCGATCAATCACGCCAAAGAGAACCATTAGGACCGGCGCTGCAGCTTCCCCGCTCCTGTAGACGGTAAGAGTTATGCGTCAAATTTTTCTGGATACCGAAACCACCGGTCTGTACGCGGACAGCGGCGACCGCATTGTTGAAATTGGCTGCGTCGAATTATTGAACCGGAAGTTGACCGGCAACAACAAGCACTTCTATCTCAATCCCGGGCGTGACAGCCATGAGGAGGCGCTCAAGGTTCATGGACTCAGCAGCGAGTTCTTGCGCGACAAACCCCGCTTTGAGGCTGTGGCAGATGAGTTGCTTGACTATCTGCAGGGTAGTGAGATCATCATCCATAACGCTGCGTTCGATGTCGGGTTTTTGAACCGGGAACTCGTGTTGCTGGGACGGCGACCGTTCAAGGAATTTGTGATCAGAGTGACCGACACCCTGGCGATGGCAAAGGAAATGTTTCCGGGCAAGCGCAATTCACTCGATGCCTTATGCGCTCGCCTGGGCGTTGACAATTCCGGTCGAACGCTGCACGGTGCCCTGCTCGACGCTGAACTGCTGGCTGACGTCTACATCAATATGACGCGTGGGCAGGAGGCATTGCTGATCGATGTCGGATCTGCGAATGGTCTGCAGCACAGCGTCACACCCATTGATTTGCGTGGCCTTGAGCTTCTGGTGTTGCCAGCCAACGAACACGAGATTGCCGCCCATGAAGAGGTCCTTGCGCAGATCGACAAGACCAGTGGTGGCAGGACAGTATGGCGCGTGAGCGAGTCGATTTAAGGCATAATCCAACGCTTTCCTGAATCGAATCTAGGGCGGTTAGCTCAGGGGTAGAGCACTGCATTCACACTGCAGGGGTCGCAAGTTCGAAACTTGCACTGCCCACCAGAAATGGTAAGAAAATCAAGGACTTAGCAGAAATGCCAAGTCCTTTTTTCTTTGTAGTGTCCTAAAAATGTCCTAGACCCCGGTTTAAGCACCTCATTTCGCGCTAGGCATGCGGGTCCGGAGGCACTTTTTGATTCCGGTCTCGTCCAAAACTTTCGGCGCGCTTGCGTGCATAATCCGACGTTGAATCATGAATCGACTATCCTCCATCCTGCCTGCTGACCAGGTGCTTGTGCACGTTGATGCGAGCAGCAAAAAGAGAGCTTTCGAAGAGGCCGGCCTACTCTTTGAAAGATTGCATGGCTTGAGCCGCGCTCTGGTGACTGACAGCCTCTTTTCCAGGGAGCGCCTCGGTTCAACCGGCCTGGGACACGGCGTTGCGATACCGCACGGACGTATCAAGGGCCTGAAGGCACCGATGGCCGCGGTGTTTCAACTGACTCAACCGATCGTTTTTGACGCGCCTGACGAAAAGGCAGTCGGATTGCTGATATTTCTGTTGGTGCCGGAGGCGGCAACGCAAAAGCATCTGGAGATTCTGTCAGAAATCGCGGAACTGCTTAGCGATGCCCCTTTGCGGGAAAAGTTGGCCAGCAGCGCAAGTGCAGCGGATTTGCATGGCCTGATCGCGAATTGGCGCTCAGCGCAGTTGGCCTGATTTTTGCCGCCAATCCGTCGTTGCCCGCTGGATCGCCTGTGAAACCCAATGTTGTCAGTGCCAATGTCCTGTTTGAGGAATTTCGCGGCACCCTGAAATGGGAATGGGTGGCAGGACTTGGGGCGTCCGAGCGTCGGTTTGACGAGGGGGCGGTACGCGCTGCTCGTTCTGGGGCTGATCTGGTCGGCCATCTCAACTACATTCACCCTTACCGGATTCAGATTCTGGGCGAGCGCGAGATTGCCTACCTGACCAACGCGACTCCGAACGACTGTGCGCGCCGAATTTCGCGCATCGTGACGCTTGAGCCACCGGTGCTGGTTCTGGCCGACGGCCAGGCGGCGCCCGAGGCACTGCTGATGATGTGTGAACAGGCCCAGATTCCGATGTTCGCGGCGCAAGGCTCGTCGGCCTTTGTGATCGATGTGCTGCGGGCCTACCTGTCGAAGTATTTTGCCGATCGCTGCACCATGCACGGCGTGTTCATGGATATTCTGGGTCTGGGTGTTCTGATCACTGGGGAATCCGGACTGGGAAAAAGCGAACTCGGACTTGAACTGATCTCGCGCGGCAACGGATTGGTGGCCGACGATGCGGTGGACCTCTACCGCATCAACCAGGACACCATCGAGGGTCGCTGCCCCGAACTGTTGATCAACCTGCTCGAAGTGCGCGGCATCGGCCTGCTCGATATCCGCTGCATCTTTGGCGAGACTGCGGTCCGGCGCAAGATGCGGCTCAAGCTGATCGTTCACCTGGTGCGGCGCGAAACGCTGGAACGTGAGTACGAGCGGATTCCGCATGAGCCGCTGAGGCAGGATGTGCTAGGTGTCCCAGTGCGCAAAGTTGTCATTCAGGTGGTGGCAGGTCGTAATATTGCCGTGCTGGTGGAAGCGGCGGTCCGCAATACCATTCTCCAATTGCGGGGCATCAATACCTATCAGGAGTTTGTCGAGCGCCACCGCAAGGCCATGGACCCGGCGGAGTAAGATTCTTGGCAGCCGGGTCACGCTGCCAGCAAGGGTACAGTCGGTACAATGACCTGACCATATCGCTGACTCATCTCATTCCATGTCTGAATCTTATTCTCGTAACGCCTGCCTGATCATGCTCGTTGCCAGCAGTGCCGGTCTGGTGGGCTGCGGCAGTCTGGACGGCGTCAGCAACGGTATCGTGGGCTTGGTGAAACCCTACAAGATTGATATTGTGCAAGGCAACTTTGTATCCAAAGAGCAGGCCGCTGCGCTCAAGCCCGGCATCAGCCGGGCGCAGGTGCGCGATGTATTGGGAACACCCTTGTTGACCAGCATCTTTCACGCCGATCGATGGGACTACGTCTTCACTTTCCAACGCCAGGGTCTTGAGCCGCAGTCGCGCAAGCTCTCGGTCTTCTTCAAGGGTGACGAGTTGCAGCGCGTCGAAGCCGATCCCATGCCCAGCGAGGCCGATTTCGTGGCTTCGCTCGACTCCGGGCGGCGCTTTGGCCAGGTGCCCGCGCTTGAGATGAGCGAGGAAAGCCTGAAGCAGTTGACCGTGCCGACGAAACAGGTTGAGCCCAAACCCCTGCCGCCCTTGCCGGCAAGTTATCCGCCGCTGGAACCGACTCGTCCTTGATCATCATGACCCAGAGAATCGCGGTTGCAGGTGCGTCTGGCCGTATGGGCAAGATGCTGATCGAAGCGATTAGGGCTGACGATGGCTGTCAATTGGTCGGTGCTCTGGACCTTGCCGCCAGTCCCACTATCGGTGACGACGCGACTGCATTTCTGGGCCAACCCAGTGGCGTCCTGATTACCGCAGATATTGGTGCCGGACTCAAGGATGCTGCCACCCTGATTGATTTCACCCGGCCTGAAGGTACGCTGGCCCATTTGCGGGTATGTCGTGAAATGGGGGTCAACCTGGTGATCGGCACCACAGGTTTCAGTGATCTGCAGAAGGCCGAGGTCGCGGCCGCGGCGCACGATGTGGCCATTGTGATGGCGCCAAACATGAGCGTAGGCGTCAATGTCACTTTGAAGCTGCTGGCAATGGCGGCCAAATCCCTGGCGAGCGGCTTTGACATCGAAATAATCGAGGCGCATCATCGCCACAAGGTCGACGCGCCCTCAGGCACCGCCCTCAAGATGGGTGAAGTCATCGCCAAAGCGCTGGGGCGTGAGCTGAGCGATTGCGCCGTCTTTGCACGCGAGGGTGTGACTGGCGAGCGCGACCCGGCTGCGATCGGCTTTTCGACCATTCGCGGCGGCGATATTGTGGGTGACCACACGGTGCTGTTTGCCGGCACCGGTGAGCGCGTCGAGATCACGCACAGGTCGGGTAGCCGCGCGACCTATGCGCAGGGCAGCTTGCGCGCCGCGCATTTTCTGGCCACAAAGAAGTCGGGTTTGTTCGATATGTTCGATGTGCTTGGGCTCCAATGAACCTGACTCATTTTTTCTGGCAGGGCGATGCGGTGACCCAGACCGTGGCGCTGGTCCTGCTGGCGATGTCGGTTGCCAGCTGGGTTGTCATACTGTGGAAGGCTCGGTTTCTGTGGCGTGCGGGTCACGATTCAGCACGATCCACTGCGGCATTCTGGCAGTCGGCGTCGGTGGCTGAGGCGCTGGAAAAACTGCGGACCTTCGATCGTGAAGCCCTGCTTGTGCCGATGGTGCTTGCGACCAGGCCTGAACACCGGGGTACCTTGGCAACGGCCGGTGAAAGATCGCAACAACTGACCCGGGTGCTGCGGGACGCACTGCAGGCGGCGCTGATCAAACTTCAGTTCGGTCAGGTGCTGCTGGCCACGGTCGGCTCGACGGCGCCCTTTGTCGGGCTGCTGGGCACCGTGTGGGGCATTTATCACGCGCTGATCGGCATTGCCAGCGCCGGGCAGGTGACGATCGAGAAGATTTCGGGGCCGGTTGGTGAATCGCTGATCATGACGGCCGCCGGACTGGCGGTTGCGATTCCGGCGGTGCTGGCCTACAACGTGCTGGGTCGCCTGGCTGGACGGATCGAGGCCGAGCTCGAAGGATTCGCGCTTGACCTGCGTGATCTGGCAGCCGGCCAGCCCGACTTGCAGCTCTGACCGACAGGCAAGAAGAGTATGGCATTTGGTCGCCTGCAACGCTCCCAAGGCGCGACGCCGATGAGCGAGATCAATGTGACGCCACTGGTTGACGTGATGCTGGTGCTGGTGGTCATCTTCATCATCACGGCGCCGCTGCTGGCCAGTTCGATCAAACTCGATCTGCCAAGATCCGAAGCCGCAAAACCAGGTGATGCAGCCAGGTTTGTCACGCTGGTGGTCGATCGCTCGGGTCAGACCTTTCTCAACGACCAGCCGCTAAAGTTGCCGGAACTGGCCAAGCGTTTGATCCAAACCGGCAGCGAGCACCCGGAAACAGAGGTTCAGCTTCGGGCCGATGCGGCCGTGCCTTATGGTCGCATCGTGGAAGTAATGGGGCTGGCACAAAAAGCAGGGCTGAACCGCATCGGTTTTGTGGCCGACGCTGCGACCTTGCAAACGCCGGGGAATATCCCCTCTTCGAAACCCTAAAATTGCCTGCTTGCGGTCCTTCGATCGCGCGAGTGAACCAAATGCAAGACAAATACCAGCACGTTGAGGTCGAGAAGGCGGCGCAGCGCCAATGGATCGCGGTGGACGCTTACCGGGTGAACGAACAGGCGGGCAAAAAGAAGTTTTATGCCTGTTCCATGTTGCCTTACCCGAGCGGAAAACTGCACATGGGTCATGTGCGAAATTACACCATCAACGACATGCTGACGCGCTACCTGCGCATGAACGGCTACAACGTGCTGATGCCGATGGGCTGGGATGCCTTCGGTCTGCCGGCCGAAAACGCGGCCTTGAAGAACGGGGTGCCGCCGGCCAAGTGGACTTACGAGAATATTGCCTACATGAAGGCGCAAATGCAGGTGATGGGTCTGGCAATCGACTGGAGCCGAGAGGTCGCCACCTGTGATCCGACTTACTACAAATGGAACCAGTGGCTGTTCCTGAAGATGCTCGAAAAAGGCATCGCCTACCGCAAGACCCAGGTCGTCAACTGGGACCCGGTGGACCAGACCGTGCTGGCCAATGAACAGGTGATCGACGGCAAGGGCTGGCGCACTGGTGCCGTGATCGAAAAGCGCGAGATTCCCGGCTACTACCTCAAGATTACTGACTACGCCCAGGAGTTGCTGGAACACGTGCAGTCGGGCCTGCCAGGCTGGCCCGAGCGTGTCAAATTGATGCAGGAGAACTGGATCGGCAAGAGCGAGGGCGTGCGATTTGCCTTTCCGCACGATATTCGTGATGCCAGCGGCGTACTGATCGGTGACGGCCGCATGTATGTTTTCACGACCCGCCCCGATACCATCAAGGGCGTGACTTTTTGCGCCGTCGCGCCGGAACATCCGCTGGCCGTGCACGCCGCGTTTGGAAACCCCCAACTGGCTGCTTTCATCGAGCAGTGCAAGACCGGCGGCACCACCGAGGCCGAGCTTGCGACGCAAGAAAAGAAAGGTCTGGCGACCGGTCTGCAAGTCCTGCATCCGCTGACTGGCGAAGCATTGCCGCTGTGGGTCGGCAATTATGTTTTGATGAGCTACGGCGATGGCGCGGTGATGGGGGTGCCGGCGCATGACGAGCGGGACTTTGAGTTTGCCAAGAAATACGGCCTGCCGATCAAGCAGGTCGTGCATGTCGACGGCGAGCATTACGATTACGCTCGCTGGCAGGACTGGTACGCCGACAAGCAGCGCGGTGTGGTCATCAACTCCGGCAGCTTCAGTGGCATGACGTTCAACCAGGCCGTCGATGCAGTCGCGCACAAGCTGGTCGGCAAGGGTCTGGGCGAGAAGAAAGTCACCTGGCGCTTGCGCGACTGGGGAATCAGTCGTCAGCGCTATTGGGGCACGCCGATTCCCATCATCCACTGCCCGCAGCACGGTGCCGTGCCGGTGCCTGAGAAGGATCTGCCGGTGGTGTTGCCGCAGGATTGCGTGCCCGACGGGTCGGGCAACCCTTTGCACAAGCACGAGGGTTTTCACGCTGGCGTTGTGTGCCCGGTTTGTGGCGCACCGGCTCGGCGCGAGACCGACACGATGGATACCTTTGTCGATTCCAGCTGGTATTTCATGCGCTACTGCGATCCCCGCAACGAGCAGGCGATGGTGGCCGAGGGTGCGGCTTACTGGATGCCGATGGACCAGTACATCGGCGGCATCGAGCACGCCATCCTGCACCTGTTGTACGCGCGCTTCTGGACCAAGGTGATGCGGGATCTAGGACTGGTGAAGGTCGATGAACCGTTTACCAAGTTGCTGACGCAGGGCATGGTGCTCAACCATATTTACTCGCGCAAGGCCGACAAGGGCGGTGTCGAGTACTTTTGGCCGCAGGAGGTCGAAGACATCCATGACGCTGCAGGCAAGGTGACCGGTGCCCGGCTGAAGGCCGCCAAGGGCGATTTGCCGGCCGGGACGCTGATCGATTACGAGGGCGTCGGCACCATGAGCAAGTCCAAGAACAACGGAGTCGACCCGCAGGACCTGATCGAAAAATACGGCGCTGACACGGCACGCCTGTACACCATGTTCACCGCGCCGCCCGAGGCGACGCTGGAGTGGAACGACGCCGCGGTTGAAGGCTCCTACCGTTTCCTGCGTCGCCTGTGGAACTTTGGCGTCAAGTTGGAGGCCGCCAATGCGGCGATTCAACATCCTGTTTCGGCCCACGCCATCGCTTCGCAGGACATCCATTTCAGCAAACACGCCAAGGCCTTGCGACGGGAAATCCACACCGTGTTCAATCAGATTGATTACGACTACCAGCGCATGCAATACAACACGGTGGTGTCGGGCGCCATGAAGATACTCAATGCGCTGGAAAGTTTTCAGGATGACGGAGATAGCTCCAACCAAGCGGCGCTATGCGAAGGCTTCGGCATCCTGCTGCGCTCGATCTATCCGGCGACGCCGCATCTGACGCATGCCCTGTGGCGTGAATTGGCGTATGACAAGCAGTTCGGGGACTTGCTCGACGCACCCTGGCCGAAGACCGACAAGTCTGCCCTGCTGCAGGATGAAATTGAACTCATGCTACAGATCAATGGCAAGCTTAGGGGCGCCATCGTGGTGCCGGCTGGCGCATCGCGCCAGGAGATCGAGCGCTTTGCGATTGACTCCGAGGTGTTTCAGAAGATGGCCGGCGGGCTGGCGATCAAAAAGATCGTAATTGTGTCAGGCCGCCTGGTTAATATCGTGGCTTGAGACTGCCAGCCATGCTACGTCGATCTGTACTTTCAAGACTGCTGCGGCTCAGCCTCGCAGGCGGCAGTGTCCTGGCACTGGCGGGCTGCGGTTTCAAGCTGCGCGGGAGCCAGAATTTTGCGTTTTCCTCGGTGGCGGTGGTACCCAATCCAGGCGGACCGGTGGCGATCGAATTGCGCCGGTCCTTTGGCAGTGCCGTGCACGTGCTGTCCACTGAAGAACCCCTGACGCTGGCGCAGGTGGTGCTCAGCGTGCTGAATGAGCAGCGCGAAAAGACAGTGGTCGGGATGAACAGCTCGGGTCAGGTGCGTGAATTCCAGTTGCGAATCCGACTGAAATTCAAGGTCGACACGCCGCATGGCAAGGAATTGTTGCAGGAATCCGAAATCGTGTTGGAGCGCGACATCAGTTTCAATGAATCGGCTGTACTGGCCAAGGAAGCGGAGGAGGTTTTGCTCTACCGCAACATGCAGACCGACATTGTGCAGCAGCTCATGCGTCGGCTGGCTGCGGTGCGGCTGGGCTGAGGTTTGTGTTGATTCTTCTTTGTTATCTTGGTTCGGATTTTTCGCTCATTCACTCTTTCTGTGGGATGGTGTATTCCCCCCCTTATTCCCACCGCCCCGGTTTTTGGGGTCAGAGCCCAAATTTGCCGCAGCGAAATTGGTGTCTGACCCCAATAACCGAAAAAGGGGAGCCCCATGTG
>CAIVLG010000136.1 GCA_903906695.1 uncultured beta proteobacterium
AGCTTTGCCAGCAGCGGTGCAGGTTCCCAGAACTTCGCATCGTCGAGCGGATTCTTCGCAAAGCGCTTCATCGCCTGCACCACATTGAACAGGCCCACCTGATCGGCGTAGTTCATCGGGCCGCCGCGGTAGATCGGAAAGCCGTAACCCATCAGGTACACCATGTCGATGTCACTGGCCTTCGACGCAATGCCGTCTTCAAGGATGCGCGCGGCTTCGTTGACCAGTGAGTAGACCAGACGCTGCACGATTTCTTCGTCGGATATCTTGCGCGGCGTGATGCCCTGGGCCTTGCGGTAGTCCTCGATCATCTTGACAACCTCGGCATTCGGAATGGCGTCGCGCTTGCCGGCCACGTAGTCGTACCAGCCCGCGCCGGTCTTCTGACCGAAGCGACCCTTTTCGCACAGCAGGTCTGCCGTCTTGCTGTACTTCATGTCGGCACGCTCGACGGCACGGCGCTTGCGGATGGCCCAGCCGATGTCATTGCCGGCCAGGTCCCCCATGCGAAACGGCCCCATCGCGAAGCCGAATTTCTCGATCGCCTTGTCCACCTGCGCGGGAGTACAGCCTTCGTCGAGCAAGAAACCGCCCTGGCGGCCATACTGCTCGATCATGCGATTGCCGATAAAGCCATCGCAGACCCCCGACACCACAGCCGTCTTCTTGATCTTCTTGGAGACCGCCATCACCGTCGCCATCACGTCTTTGGCGGTCTTGGCGCCACGCACCACTTCGAGCAGTTTCATGACATTGGCGGGGCTGAAGAAGTGCAGGCCGACCACGTCCTGGGGGCGTTTGGTGAAAGTGGCGATGGTGTCCACGTTCAGCGTCGAAGTGTTGGACGCCAGAATGGCACCGGGTTTCATAACGCGGTCGAGTTCCTTGAAAACCGCCTCCTTGACACCGATCTCCTCGAACACGGCTTCGATCACCATGTCTGCATCCTTCAGGTCGTCGTAGCTTAGCGTGGTGCGCAGCAGGCTCATGCGCTGCTCGTACTTGTCCTGCTTCAGCTTGCCCTTCTTGACCTGCGCTTCGTAATTCTTGCGGATGGTAGCGACACCGCGATCGAGCGCGTCCTGCTTCATCTCCAGCATCACAACCGGGATGCCGGCGTTCAGGAAGTTCATCGAGATGCCGCCACCCATGGTGCCGGCACCGATCACCGCCACCGAGTTGATGCTGCGCTGTGGCGTGTCCGAGGGCACATCGGGAATCTTGGACGCCGCACGCTCGGCCATGAATATGTGGCGCAGGGCCTTGCTCTCGGGTGTCCACATCAGGTTGATGAAGAGCTCGCGTTCGGTCGCCATGCCCTCCTCGAACCGCCCTTTGGTGGCGGCCTCCACGGCGTCCACGCATTTGGCGGGGGCCGGGAAGTTCTTCGACATGCCCTTGACCATGTTGCGCGCAAACTGGAAATAGGCGTCACCCTGCGCATGGCTGCAGGGCAGATTGCGCACCAGCGGCAACGGCCTGACATCGGCGACCGAGCGTGCATAACTCAGTGCCTCATCGGCGAGCGACTCGGCCGACGCGGCCATTTTGTCGAACAGTTTTTGTCCCGGCAGCATGGCCAGCATTTCGCTCTTGATGGCCTCGCCCGACACGATCATGTTGAGCGCTGGCTCGACACCCAAAACACGCGGCAGGCGCTGCGTGCCGCCAGCGCCGGGCAGCAGGCCGAGCTTGACTTCGGGCAGCGCCACGCTGGTGCCGGGCGCCGCAATACGGTAATGGCAACCGAGCGCCAGTTCCAGGCCGCCACCCATGCTAACGCTGTGAATCGCTGCCACCACCGGTTTGGTCGAGTTTTCGATCGTCAGAATGACGCTGCCCAGATTGGGCTCCTGCATCGCTTTCGGGCTGCCAAATTCCTTGATGTCGGCGCCGCCGGAGAAGGCTTTGCCAGCTCCCGTGACGACGATGGCTTTGACCGCAGCATCGGCGCTGGCTTTGTTCAAGCCATCCGTGATGCCTTGTCGTGTTGCCAAACCAAGGCCGTTGACTGGAGGGTTGTTCAGGGTAATCACGGCGATGTCGCCATGAACTTTGTATTCAGCAGTCATGCTAGCTTTCCTCAGTGGTATGAATAGAACGATCGTTCACTTTTGAATTGTAAGAACGAATGCAGATGATTGAAACGGGTTTTGTCGCAGGAGGGACAAGAGCGTCAAACCT
>CAIVLG010000137.1 GCA_903906695.1 uncultured beta proteobacterium
GCCCACTATATCGGCCTTGAAGGCCTGAACAGTCCTTTTAGGGGTTGGAAGATGACCTTCTTTGAAGGTGGCATCCGCGTGCCACTCTTCATGCGCTGGCCGGCGCGCCTGCCCAAGGGAGCGACACTGGGTGATCCCGTCAGTCACATGGATATCTTTCCGACCGCGGCCGATGCAGTTGGCGCCAGTATGCCGACCGACCGGATTATCGACGGGGTTGATTTGCTGCCCTTCATCGAAAAGAAAGCAAGCGGCCGGCCGCATGAAACTCTTTTCTGGCGCAGTGACGACTACCGGGCCGTGCGTTACTTGGACTGGAAATTGCAGACCGAAGAAATTCCGAGAAAGGATTGGCTCTATGACCTCGGAGTCGACCCGACCGAGCGGAAGAATCTGGCACCGATGGACCCGCAGCGCGTCAAGACATTGACTTCAAAAATTGTGGATTTCAACAAGACGCAGGTCAAACCGATTTGGCCAGCGATGGGTGAAGTACCCATTCCCGTCGACAAGACGCAGAAGGACCGTCAAAGCCCGGATGACGAATACGTCTATTGGCCCGGATGACCCATCCATCTACTGGGCAAACTGAAATAACTCTGATCTCCAGCCTATGAAATCAATACAAGGCCGCACGGCGGTCATCACCGGCGCAGCTTCCGGATTCGGACTGGAAGTCGCCAAGGTCGCGGCCAGCGAAGGCATGCGTGTGGTACTGGCCGACGTTGAAGTCAAGGCGCTTGAAGAAGCTGAATTGCTTGTTCGCGCCCTTGGCGCTGAAACACTGGCAGTCCGGACCGACGTCAGCCAGGCTGCGTCTGTCGAAGCGCTTGCGAGCGCCACACTTGAGCGCTTCGGCGCGCCACACTTTGTCTTCAACAACGCCGGGGTTGGCGCCGGCGGACTCATTTGGGAAAACAGCGCCGCCGACTGGGAATGGGTCTTCGGTGTCAATGTGATGGGCGTGGCCCATGGCGTGCGGGTCTTCACACCGATGATGCTGAAAGCAGCCAGTGAAGACGCCAGCTATGAGGGTCATATCACGAACACCGCATCGATGGCCGGACTCCAAAGCGCTCCGGCGGTAGGGGTCTACAACGCTTCCAAATGTGCTGTCGTGGGACTGACCGAGACGCTGTTTCATGACCTCTCGCTGGTGACAACACAAATCGGTGTCTCGCTGCTGTGCCCGGGGATGGTTCCCACAGGCATTGAGCGCAGCGAGCGCAATCGCCATACGACAGCGAGTTTGCCATTGACGATGAGCCAACAGGTCGCAAAGTACATGAGCACCCAGGCCATGCGCGCCGCCAAGACAAGCGCTTCTGATGTGGCGCTGATGGTCATGCAGGCCCTGCGGGACAAGCAGTTTTACGTCATTACGCACCCAAAGGCGCTTCAGAGTGTGCAAATGCGGATGGAAGACATCCTGCAAGGCCGCTCCCCGACCGATCCGTTTGCCCAGTATCCCGGAGTGCGTGAGCAGTTGCGTGCGGCTTTGAACCCACCGTAAGAGGTAGCAGCAGCCGACCTCAGCGGCGCTCTGGCCGCAATGACAAGCCCAGGAACACCAGCGCAAGCACAAGCGTGATGTAAGTTCCCAAGTGACCGGGAGGCGCCGCAGCAATTTGCAGCGGCTTCAAATGTCCGGCGCCTATGCGCAACAGTTGCTCCAGAACCACCACCAGGAGCATGGCTGGCACCAGAAAGCGGTAGCGCAGAACCACCAGCCACTGAAGAAACGCCAGCACCAATTGGCTGGCGCCCCACTGCGCGAACAAGGCGACGATGTTGACCCCGCCAGCAAGGGCAATGTCGATTCCAGCGATGCTGTGCGAGCCACCGTCGGCGGCGAACATGTGAACCAGACTGCGACCGGTACTGGCTACCGTCAGCACGATGAGGAAATAGAAGGACCAGCGTGATCCGGTATAGACCCGCTCAACTCTCGGAAACAAGGTGTTCACGTCCATCATCGCCCTTTGCTTCAGTTCGGACACATTTGTATTGACATGTAGCATGCCATAATATAGAGTGCCTGGCAAGCAACTTCTACGCTCGAATCATGAACACTATTCTTTACGGCATGCCCTTTTCGCTCTACACGGGCAAGGTTCGCTGCTACTTGCGCAAGCAGCGTATCCCTTTCGAGGAACGCGTCGCCGGTGATCCCCGCTTCATGAACGAGGTCATCCCAGTGGTGGGCCGCTTTATTGTCCCGGTGCTGCAAACCCCACAGGGGCAAATCTTGCAGGACGGC
>CAIVLG010000138.1 GCA_903906695.1 uncultured beta proteobacterium
ACTTGCAGGGCTGTTGGCTGTAACCGCAGTGTTTTCCTTGCGAAAGAAGGTTGGTAGCAAGACACTGCTTTCCATTGGCGTCCTCTGTGCGCTGGGACTTGGTAGCGTGATGGGGAACAAGATGATTGGTCAAGCACAAGCGACATCTTGTGAGCAGATGTCCAATTCAGGCGGAGGCACCCTTTCCTGCTACGGGTCCAGTGGAACAATTACAAACACAACCTCCGTTCCGCTACAAATAATCAGGATCATTCCAACTTCAGATCCAGCGACACCCCCTAACACGACCTGCGTGCAAAACTTAATAGTTCAGGCAGGGGGGTCCTGCTATGTTTCTCTTGTTCGTTGAATTATGTTTGGCGAAGTCCACCATCAAATTCTGGAGTCAGAGGAACATAAACTGGTCTTGGAACGTCGCAACCAACCCAGCGAACACCACCATTCGGAAAGAAATCGAAAACGTGGCCCTTCCAGTTTCCTATCGGCATTGTTCCGTAATTGGATGTACTCAAGAATTCGTTAAGACCCATGTCCGAAGTTTGGGCCGCTGGTTGCGAGGCCATGGATGCGCGCACCGTGCAGCACAGCATCTTGGCCATTGAGGAGCAGAACAGAGGTCCGTTGTAGCTCGATCCGATGCACCTAAAGCCCGATTCAATCGCTAATCGAGCAACGCGGGCGTGGTCCATCGAAATTGGTTGCCGTGCAAGTCTAGTCTCACGAGGTTGGAATACAAGACGAGCGCCACGCTGGCCCCGAAATTCCCCCTGACTGCTGTCTTCATCGAGCCACGCCATGAGGAATTTTCGATCTGCCTCGCGACGCACTTGAAATCGCCATGCATCGATTAAGAGTGAAACAGGAAAGGATACGACTCGGCACGCCAAGATTTCGACTCTCGCGTTGGGGCGCAGGAGCCCACGAACGGCGGTTGCAAATCGGGACAAAGAGTTGAAGTTGAGCTCAGGGTCTAAGGCCAAGATTCCTTCAGCGCCATGGCAACTGATTTCGAGGCTCTCACCACGCATTGGATAGCGCCTCGCCATTTCCGGCAAGGCCACGCTCCAGTCTTTCTGGACTATGGCAAAGGGAGACTGTTGGACATAGTTGTTAGTAATGATAGGACCCAGACCAGCGCCTCTATGCACCAGGTAAAACCGGACAGGAACATTCGATTCGGTCCTATAGCGGATAGGATCAGTCGATTCGGTCGGAAGCAGACCTGATCTTTCGACTCGCTGCAAGTCCCGCGTCTGTAAGTTACCCACACTGATTTCCTATGGTTATCTCAGTCCCGTAGAGCCTCAGAATAGCATGAAGCACCGCTTGCGCAGTCCCGTAATCCTCCAACAATGGCAGGTCACCGTTTTCGTCCTTTATCAGATCGGCGCTGATTGCCATTTGACTCTGCTGATGGTCACCAGTAGTTCGTCGGCAATCTCCATGCTCGGCCAACACGGATAATTGGAGCCATGAGAATAGACCTGAAAGTGCCCTTCGCTGAGAAAGACTCGGCAAAGGCACTGGGAGCCCGCTGGGACGCCGCAAAGAAGAATTGGTACGTCAAGGATGTAGCAGACCTGACTCCGTTCCTGCGCTGGATTCCAGACGTGAAGGATGATGCCTAGAATGGGACGACAGACTGCTGTGCCGCCACAATCCCAATTAACTCAACATCAAACCCTTAACCATGCGCAAACTCATCACCATCGTCGCCGCAATATTCATCTCCGTTGACGTGTGCGCAGGCCCACCGAATCAAGAATCAGTTGAAGCCCTTGTTGCAGCCACGAAGGCTGACGCAATTATGGATTCAATGTATGGCAGCATCGAGCAAATGATGCGCCAAGGCATGCAACAGGCTGTCAAAGGCAAAACGCTCAGCTCTGAGCAGCAGCGAATTTTGGATACTGTGCCTGCCAAGTTCGTTGCCGTGATGCGCGAGGAATTGAATTGGGGGAAGATGAAGCCCATGTTCGTTCAGCTCTATCGCGACACATTCGAACAGGAAGAGATTGACGGCCTTCTCGCGTTCTACAGAAGCCCTGTGGGTCAAACATTTGTGAACAAGATGCCATTACTCATGCAGAAGGCGATGGCACTGGGACAGTCACAGATGCAGGCAGTCGTCCCCAAGATGAAGACCGCGATTGAAAGCGCCATCGCTGAGGCAAAGGTATCCAGTTAGCGGGGACGGCTGCTGGGACCCGCTTAGCTTGAACGTTGAATGTCCGATATTCGAAAGCTCGAAGGTCGGCAATCGCCCTTACCGGGCAGCCACCTGCCGCCTACAGGGGCGAATTGCGAGACAGAGTTTCGCGAGAGCTACCAAACGACCGTTTATGCGACGAAACGGGTTTGCTCCACAGCGGGACTTGCGCAGGCCGCGGTGAAGGTCCGTACGGACGAATTTCAGTTTTGCATCGTCCGTCTCACACGCGGTGATTCTTGAGCTGTCTCCCAACTCTGTCTCACGGACCCCCCCCCAAGGCACTCAGTCTCAGGCCTTTTCCTCATAAAACAAAATCGAATTGCGCCCATCATTCTTGGCTTGATACATTGTTGCATCGGCCCATCTCAAAATGTCGCTTTGACTCACTTCATCTTTCACAAATACTACGACGCCAATACTGGCTGAGCAGTGATGTTCCACCACAACGTCAACCAGGCCCTTGTGACGCGGCACGTTCAGCAAATAGCGGGCTGACAAGCTGACGCGGATTTTCTCTGCGACGACACGCGATTTCTCAGTTGCCGCGTCCTTATCGACATCAAGTTCACCCAGCAACACCACAAACTCATCACCGCCGATACGCGCCACCGTATCCATTTCACGCACGCAATCCGTCAAGCGCCTAGCCACCTCTATCAGCAGCAAATCCCCCACGCCATGTCCATGCGTGTCATTGAGTGGCTTGAAGTTATCCAAATCCAGTAGTGTCCCAACGTTGCCACAAAAGGGCGTCGTAAGCTAATGATTTACTTGCTGGATTTGGTGTTTCAGTCTGGTCTCGATTTGAACGTCGAAAGTCAGACTTTGGGTTTTTTGCGGATTTCCGCCAGAAACCACCA
>CAIVLG010000139.1 GCA_903906695.1 uncultured beta proteobacterium
GCCGTCATAGGCTTCTTGAAATCTCATTCTCCGGTTCTCCTGCACGTAGCGGGCCCGGCTTATGGGGGCGTGTTGCATCGCTCCTCCACAAACCGGACAGATTACTTGCTATAAACCGGACAACTCATTTACTCCTGACACCGCAATAAATATAGTTGACTTGACAGTAAGGTCAATCATGCGAACGGTTGCTATTAACCCGCTGATCAGGAGTTGCCCTGCGGCGGCGGTCTTCCTATGCCTTTGGCGCGTCTTGCCTCGGTTTCATTTTCTTGCTGGCAGGCATCAATACTCTGATCGTACATAGCCCTTCCAGTATGTCAACATAGTATGGTCAGAGTGTCCAACGTATCACTCATTGGCGTCTAATAGCGCAAGCAACAGCTTGAATCGAGCAATCTCAGAAGCAAAATCGCAATAAAAGGAATCGCTATGAAGATGAATCGCAGGAATTTGGTGTCAGGAGTGGTGGCCGCAGCCGCGATAGCAACAATGAAGCTGTCGGAAGCTGCTGATGGCACGAGTGGCGGATTGCCTGGTAAGAATCTCTTCTATACAAGAGAAAACCCAGGTCGTTGGGAAAGCAAAGTTGGGTCGCATGTGCCTACCCTTGAAGTGTCTGGCAACGTGGTCAAGCTAAAAACACCCCATCCCATGTCCGACGAACATTTCATTGTTCGTCACACGCTTTTGCTTGCTGACGGGACGCTTGTTGGCGATAAGACTTTCACGCCAAGTGACACTCCCGCTTCTGAGTATGCGCTTCCAAAGGGCTACCAGGGCAAGATTTATGGAACTAGTTTCTGCAATCAGCATGACTTCTGGCTAGTGGAAACTGCTGTCTGACATTCTCAGTGGCGGCTGCATCGACTGGGCCACCTTCCGTTCCTCAGAGCAACCTGTAAGCGATCCTGGCGGGCAAGCGAATGATCACTGCCACGATGGCTGGTAAGTTGGGCAAGTTCTTCGGTATCAGCCCTGCGGTATTTGTGACGACATGATTGAAATCGCCGGGATGTAACCGACGCCAGCTGACAAGGTCAACCGAGTCACGCTGGAGGCAGCTGTCCATCGTGCGCGGATTGGTCGCCGATTCTGTAGCCCAACGCCCTATACCCGCGCTGCCGCTTGGATTTGCCCGCCTTGCTGGCGAAGTTGCGGATCAGGTACTCGTAGGCGTTGCCGAACAAATCGTCCGAGACATGAGTGCGGTCAAAGGTCTGGCTACCGAAGTGGTTGATCAGGTTGACCAGTTTGTCGCGCGGCAGCTCGTCCTGCTTGTTGAAGTCGATCTTGCCGGTAAGGATGCCGTCGAAGTTGTTTTGCCGATGCGCATTGGCACGCTCGATCGCGAGCATCGCGTCATTCAATGCCTGGCCGAGCTGGGCCTTGGCGGTGCGCGCCACGGTCGCCCAAACTGAGGGTTCGGGAACAACGAAGTGGTGATTCTGCGGATCCCGCGCCAGCGAGAGCGCTTGATCCTGTGGCACCCCCGCCTTGATCAGGGTGGCCATTTGGCTGCGGACTTCTTCGTCGAAGCAGTCGCTGATGCGCTTGTAGAACAGCAATGCGAACACATAGCCTCGAAATTCATCGAGTGGCCATGCTTGTAGGCACACCACAGCTCGATGGTGCCGATCTTTTTGCCACAGGCAAGAACACCCTTATCACTGGTGGCGGATCAGCACTGGCCGCCGCTGGGCTCGCTGCGGCAGTTAAAGCACTGCGCCTGCAAAAAGAGACGGGTGGCGGATTTACCAATCAGGAACCAAAATACCTGATCGTCCCGGCCGCGCTGGAAACCATAGCCCGCCAGTTGGTCGCAATGATCACGCCAGCCGTCGTCACGAACGTGCAACCGTACAGCGTGCAGGTTGTCGTTGAACCGCGCCTGGACGCCACGAGCACGACCGCATGGTTTTTGGTGGCCGACAATCAAGCCGCACTCGAATTTGGCTATCTGGACGGCGCACAAGGTCCGCAAATCACCGAAGATTGGGGCTTTGAAGTTGATGGTCTCAGGATCAAATGCAGGCTGGATTTTGGCGCTGGCTGGGTCTCGCCCCTGGGCTGGGTGAAGTCTGCCGGAGCGTAGAAAACCCCTGTATCGCGTTGCGGGCGCATCGCGATACACGCCAGCTTGGGGATTGCGGTGCCTATTTGGAACTCCGACGCAATTGAGGCTGGCACCTATCTGAATATCAACCCAGCGTGACCCGCTGGGTTTTTTTCGTGGCGGCATGACGCTGGCTCCTGGCGTCAGTAAATCCATTGGTAGAC
>CAIVLG010000140.1 GCA_903906695.1 uncultured beta proteobacterium
CACCATCACCAGATGAACTGCCACAAACGCGGCCAGAGCCGCCATGGCAAAGAAGTGAACACGACGGGCTCCCTCGTAGCCCAGAAGCAGTTCGCGCAGAAATGGAAATTGCACTGACTTCCAGAGCACGAGACCGGAGAGCACCAGCAGCACGCTGTCGAGCATGACGAACAGGTAGGCCAGTCGCTGCACCATGTTGTAGTGCTGCGGATCGGCGTGCGCAAGCTTGCCCTTGACGGCAGCCAGCAAATCATCGAGCAAGGCTTTGGGCGAGAGCGGGAAGAACTTTCCCGCCAGCCGACCGGTCGCCACATTGAAGAAGAAGTACAGCAGTCCATTGGCGCCCAGCAGCCACATGGCAGCAAAATGCCACTGCAGCGCGCCACCCAGCCAGCCGCCCAAGGTCACGCCTTTCGGGATCGGGAAGCCCAGAAATGCCGTGGCGTTATAGATCCTCCAGCCACTCGTCACCAGCACGGCAACCGCTATGGCATTGAGCCAGTGTGTGGTGCGTAACCATCCCGGATGGATGACTGGATTTTGCGAACTCATGGATGATCCTTCAAGATGCCGACCGCACAGTGCGGCTTGACAGGTAGTTCGAAAGAAACTGGCTGGCGGTTACAGTTCGCAGCAGAATTCATCAAAGAAATATTTTTTCCCGCGCTGTAACCAACTAGCTTCATGGAACGAACTAAAGCCAGGGACATCAGGTTCGCCGACAGCGAGAAGCAACTGCGCGAGTTGCTGGTGAAAGGACTGGGCGGTGATGCGCCTGCCTACCACGGCTTTCTGAAGGCCTTGAGTGCGCACTTGCGGGCCTATTTCAGGAAACGGCTTTTTCAACGACCCGATGACATAGAGGATCTTGTGCAGGAAACACTGCTCGCGGTGCATAACCAGCGACATACTTATCAAGCCGACCAGCCTCTCACGGCATGGGTGCACGCCATTGCCCGCTACAAGCTGGTTGACCTGCTTCGGGCAAGGGAATCGCGGGAGGCGTTGACAGATCCTCTGGATGACGAGCTCGAAATCTTTGCGGCGTCCGATACCGATGCCGCCGATGCCAGGAGGGATCTGGACAAACTGCTGGCCGAACTGCCCGAGCGACAGCGCGTGCCTATCATGCACATCAAGCTCGACGGACTGTCAGTGGCAGAAGCAGCGCAGCGCACGGGCATGTCCGAGTCGGCGATCAAGGTCGGCGTTCACCGGGGCTTGAAGGCGCTGGCAGCCAGAATCAGGGGCTCAGTATGAAGACCGATGAACTCATCTCCCTGTTGGCCGCAGACCCTGCGCCAGAGCCGAACACCGTGACCCATCGCTTCGCCGTGGCACTTGCCTTGGGGATAGCTGGCGCTTTTCTGCTGATGGTCTGGACCCACGGCGTCCGGGCCGACCTGGCTCACGCGACGGGTGAAGCCATGTTCTGGGGAAAGTTGATCTTCGCCGGTAGCCTCGCCTTGGCAGCTTGGATGGCCACTCAGCGACTCGGCCATCCCGGTGTGCACCTGGGTGGTGTGCGCCTGGCGCTGGCGGCGCCGGTTCTGGTCCTGTGGCTGGTCGCCGCCGGTGTGCTGCTTGCCAGCGCGCCGGCGCTGCGGTCCCATCTGATCCTGGGCGAGACCTGGAGTACCTGTGCTTTCAGCATTGCAATGATCGCGCTGCCGCTGTTCGCTGCAACGCTTTGGGCCTTGCGCGGTCTTGCCCCCACGCAACTGGCCCAGGCTGGCGCCAGCGCGGGCTTGCTGGCCGGGTCATTAAGTACCATGGTGTATGCGCTGCACTGTCCGGAATCAGGTGCACCTTTCGTAGCCATCTGGTATGTGCTGGGAATTGCTATTCCAACACTGGCAGGGGCCATGTTGGGACCGAGGGTGTTGCGGTGGTAAACGCCATCCCGGCGCAATCGTGGGCAAACCCTGCTGGTGGTATCGGATGCCGCTTTCCGGAGGTTGCGGTGTAGGTGTTTTCACAGGGGCGACCGCTATAATCGGCGCTCCTTGAAACGCACTGCGATAACAGAGAACACCATGAGCGACAGACACCCCGCCGCCGTTGACGATGAGGCCCACAGCGGACTTATCAAGACTCCCAAGCAGTTGCTGCTAACGGTGTTCTTCGCGTTTGTGGTCCCGATATTCGGCATTATTGGCATCGTGCACTACGTGACCGGCGACAATGCCGCGACCAGCGAGCTCTACACCGAAAGGGCCGTCATGGCTCGCATTCAAAAAGTGGGCGATGTCAATTTGGGCGGTGCCGACCGCACTCCTAAATCCGGCGAAGAAGTATTCAAGGCTCAGTGCACGACCTGTCATAGTGCCGGGCTGCTGGGTGCGCCCAAGTTTGGCGACACTGCGGCCTGGGCGCCGCGTATCAAGACCGGCTATGAAACACTGCTGAGCTCGGCCCTGAAAGGCAAGAATGCCATGACGCCCCAAGGCGGCGGCGCTTTTGAGACCTTCGAGATTGGCCGTGCGGTGGTCTATATGGCCAACGCCGCGGGGGCCAAATTTGAGGAACCGAAAGCACCTGCAGCGCCAGCCCCAACGGTAGCGGCCTCAGCAGCGAAGTAGCAAACCTCAGGCGCGCGCCGCCTGCGGACTGATCACATAGCCGAAGCGTTCCGGAAAACCTGCGCAGAGCGCCTCCTGAGGCAACCAGACGCCCTGTTCAACCGCGTTTGCTGCATTGCCCATGTCCATGCTGTGCACCAGACCAAACCCGATGTCGGTATCCAGGTACAGACGACCCTGCTCGTCGATCACAGCGGCTTGGACTTGCGCTGCCCTGCCGATGTGGTCCTGTACCGACAAGTCATGATGGACTCGCCAGATCAGCGGGGCGATTTGCAGTTCCACGTAAACCCGTTGCGGCCCGTTCTGGAAGAACCATTGCCCCCGTGCGTCGTGTTCGTAGTTTCGACCTATGAATTGGATCAGCCCCTGGTGCTCCAGCAGCGCGCCCTTACCAGCGCCACCCGAGAACGGCCCTTGGGCCTGAACCCGATCATCACGCATATACCAGTTGCCGCGCGCATCAAGACCGAGCCAGCCATAGCAATCGGGCACATTCGGCCACTTGATCAAAGCTTGTTTGACGATGCTGTCCACCCGCTCAAGACCTCCTCATCAATGCAGCACGTGGGGCGTCGGCGTCACTTCCTGCGGCTCCTGATCTGCACCAGGACTGGCGTGGTGTGCCACCATGCGCCAGCCCTGTGCCGTCTTGTGATAGACATTGGTAGCAATGACATAGACCAGACGCGGACCCTCTTCGGTCAGAACTTCGATCCGCTCGCGCACATTGTGTACGCTGCTGGCGATCGATTCAATCTTGCGCACTGACTCGGGCCAGGCGCGGATACTGCCTTTTGAAAACATGGCATCGAAAGCGCTGCGGATGGCTGGCATCCCGACCAGCCGCGGCCCGCTCGGATGGACGCAGACAAGGTCGTCTTCATCTGCCCAGCAGGCCATCAGTTTCTCCAGATCGGCGTTTTGCAGCGCCTCGTAAAAGGCTGCTTCGATATCATCGGCTGTGCCACCGACGGCGGCGGCCTGTTTTTTCGTTCTTGACATATGGGGGGACGGGGTTTGAAGTCCGATTTTGCCGTGATTTCAGAATTGGTTCTTCCCGGCATTGCTTTTTGCCGGTCGGGCACATGACCGGATTCGTTTTATGCTACTGTTCGGCTTCAAACGCTGGAGATTCCATGACACGCTTGTTTCTGATCCTCCTGAGTGCAGCCACACTGTCGGCCTGCGGTTACAACGATTTTCAACGCCTCGATGAGCAGACGAAATCGGCCTGGAGCGAGGTGCTCAATCAGTACCAACGCCGCGCCGATCTGGTGCCCAATATTGTGGCAACCGTGAAAGGCGAGGCCAACTTCGAGCAGGAAACGCTGACCAAGGTGATTGAAGCGCGCGCCAAAGCCACCTCGATCCAGGTGACGCCAGAGACGCTCAACAACCCGCAGGCTTTCCAGAAATTTCAGGCCGCACAGGGCGAATTGGGATCGGCCCTCGGACGTTTGATGGCCGTATCGGAACAATACCCCAGTCTGAAAGCGAACGAAGGTTTTCGCGATTTGCGGGTGCAACTGGAGGGCACCGAGAACCGGGTGACAGTCGCGCGCAACCGTTACATTCAGGCGGTGCAGGCTTACAACGTGCTGGCCCGCAGTTTTCCAAGCAATCTGACCGCCATGGTCTTCAGCTACCAGGCCAAGCCCAGCTTCGCGGTACAGAACGAAGCTGCCATTTCGACACCGCCAGTGGTTGATTTCAACAAGAAGTGACTTCCCCGATCTGGCGCCATCCATGCCCGCGCTGCAACAAAGGTCAGACCGGCCACTGATGTCAGCCCGGTGGCTGACGTGCCTGCTCTGGGGCCTGCTATTGACGCTGGCGCAGGCACAACAGGCCGTGCCGGCGCTGACCGCTCATGTGATTGACAGCAGCGCCACACTTGACGTCACACAAAGACAGCAACTCGAAAGCAAATTGGCCGCTTTTGAGCAAGAAGGTGGCGCGCAGATCGTGCTGCTGCTGGTCGCCACCACGCAACCCGAAGACATTGCCAGTTACGCAAATCGCGTCGCCAACAGCTGGAAGATCGGTCGCAGGGAAATTGGCGATGGCCTGCTGGTGATCGTCGCCAAGGATGACCATAAAGTCCGTATTGAAGTGGCCAAGACGCTGGAAGGCGCCATTCCCGACCTCGCCGCCAAGCGCGTCATCGATCAAACCATCACGCCCCATTTCAGACAGGGCGATTTTGCAGGTGGCTTGAACATGGCGTTGGACCAGCTCATGGCACTGATCCGCGGCGAAGCCCTGCCTTTGCCCAAGACACCGTCGGCTCGGGTTCAAAGCGATTTTCAGTGGCAGAACCTGGCGATCCTGCTGTTCGTCGCGATTCCCATTGTGGCCGGTGTGACGCGCAGGGTGCTCGGTTCCACATTGGGTGCCTTGGCAACCGGCGGCGTTGTTGGCACAGTCGCTCTGTTGCTGACCTCCAGTTTTCTGATCGCCAGCCTGGCCGCCGTCGGAGCGCTGCTGTTCACGCTTTTTTCAGCCTTGCATGCCGGTACGGGCATCGGCTCCGGCTGGGGCGGCGGAGCCGGCTGGGGCTCGTCGGGCTCCAGTAGCAACGGTGGTTTCCACTCCGGTGGTGGGGGCGACTTTGGAGGCGGCGGCGCCTCGGGAGACTGGTAATGTACGTCCGCATCAAACAAATTCTGAAGCATCACTGGTTCGATGAATCCGCCACTCGGCGTGCCCTGCCACCCGACGCGGTAAAGCGTCTGGGCCAGCGCGTTGCGGCCAGCGAACAGCGGCACAGCGGCCAGATCCG
>CAIVLG010000141.1 GCA_903906695.1 uncultured beta proteobacterium
AGTCCTTGCCGGATGCACGCCAGCGGTTCAAAGCGGGCGTGTTCAGGCGCAGGGTTGTCGGGGTTTTTGTGACCGCCTGCACGCTACCCACAGGGCGGCCACGTCGGGCCACGATCTGTTCTGGCGTTGTCACCCGGCCTTCGCCGCGCTTTGCTTGCCGGATTGACTCGGCCACATCGTTCGCAAACGCCAGCATTTCAGCATCCATCTTTACATCAGCCATCGTAAGCCTCCTTTCACATCTTCAGGCCACCGCGTTTTTATGGGAAATGTACTTCCCATATTCTGTCAGCCATAGCCTACGTGGACTCCCTGACGGCCAAGCGGGCCAACGATTGCTCGAAGATTTGGTCGAGCTGGCAAATTGGGTTGAGGGGCAGCTCTGACCGGAGTCAGTTGGCCTGAGTCGATGCGGCCTCAGGCGAGTTGGTCGAGACGCGGCGCGCGCCGTCGAAGCGGCGGTTCCAGTAGGCGAGCGACATGCTCTCGACCCGCACTTCGGCGCCCGGCTTGGGCGAGTGAATGAACTTGCCTTCGCCGATGTAGATGCCGACGTGGCTGAAGGCGTGACGCATGGTGTTGAAGAACACCAGATCGCCGGGTTGCAGGTCGGCGCGGTCGATCTTCTGCGTCACGGCGGCCTGCTGGTCGGCCTTGCGCGGCAGGATCAGCCCGACGGTTTGCTCGAACATGGCCTTGACGAAGCCGCTGCAGTCAAAACCGCTCTCGATCGTGTTGCCGCCGCGCCTATACGGTGCACCCAGAAAGCCCATGGCGGTGACGACCAGCTCGGAGGCTTTCTCGCTGACCGAATGTCTGACCTGGTCGATCTGCGCCAGCAGGCCTTTGTCGGCCAGAAACTTGTCCAGGTCGTCACCGGCCGGCGCTGGGCTGGCGTGCGCACTGGTGGCAAACAGCAAGGCGGCAAGGGTGGCGGGGATTCGCATCGGGCGCAGCATAGCCGCAGTTGAGGGGCTGTGTCAAATCCAAATCGAATCCAGTGGACGGGGCTCAGCGGCCTGCGGTTTAATAGCGTACCGCCAAATAACGGCTCGCGCTGTTCAGAAAGATTGCCATGTTGCTAGATTCCGCCCAATCCCAACTCGTCCTGGTGGACTACCAGAGCCGGCTGATGTCGGCCATATTTGAAGCGCCGCTGGTGCTGGCCAACGCGGTGCGTTTGGGGCAGCTGGCGCGCCTGATGCAAGTGCCCGTGTGGGGCACCGAACAGAATCCGTCCAAGCTGGGCGAGAACGCGGCCGAAATCAAGGCGTCGTGTGACAAAACAATGAGCAAGATGCAGTTCAGCGGCGTCGAGGAGGGCTTGGGCGAATGGCTGCGCCCGCCGGTCAAACCGGTGGCCGGCAACGCGCGCAGCCTGCCCAAACATTTGCAGAAACCACAGGCCGACGCGGCACAGCGCAACAGCATTGTGGTGGCGGGTTGTGAAGCGCATGTCTGCCTGTTGCAGACGGCGCTCGATTTGCTGGAGGACGAGTTTGAGGTCTGGGTTGTCACCGACGCCTGCAGTTCGCGCACCGAGCGCAACCGCGATGCCGCTTTTGACCGTCTGGCCGCGGCCGGTGTCGAACTGGTGACGACCGAGATGGTGGCCTTCGAGTGGCTGCGCAGTGCCGAGCACCCGGCGTTCAAGGCGGCGCAGGCATTGATCAAATAGGGAGTCAGTTTGCTGCAAGTTGAATGCTCATAATTATGAATTCAGTTTTAGACCCGACTGGAGACAAACAATGACAAGCTACGCCGATTTTCATCGCCGATCCCTCACCGAGCGCGACGCTTTCTGGGCTGAACAGGCCCAGCTCGTCGACTGGAAGACGCCACCACAGCAGATTTGCGACTACAGCAACCCGCCGTTCGCCAAGTGGTTTGTCGGCGGCACCACCAATCTGTGCCACAACGCGATCGACCGGCATCTGAAGGATCGAGCCGACCAGGCTGCGCTGATTTTTGTGTCGACCGAGACCGACGTCGAAAAGGTCTATTCGTTTCGCGAATTGCACGCCGAGGTGCAGCGCATGGCGGCGGTGCTGAAGGATCTGGGTGTCAAGAAGGGCGACCGTGTTCTGATCTACATGCCGATGATCGCCGAGGCGGCGTTTGCCATGCTGGCCTGCGTGCGTATCGGGGCCATTCACTCGGTGGTGTTTGGCGGTTTTGCCTCGGGCTCGCTGGCGTCGCGCATCGAAGACGCTTCACCCAGACTTGTGATCAGTGCCGACGCCGGTTCGCGCGGTGGCAAGGCGGTTGCCTACAAGCCACTGCTGGACGAGGCGATTCGCCTGTCAAGTCATAAACCAGACTCCGTGTTGTTGGTAGACCGGCAATTGGTTGCCATGAATCTGGTCGCTGGGCGCGACCATTTGTGGGCAGCACTGCGGCAAAAAAATATGAATACGGTGGTCGATTGTGAGTGGGTCGATGCCACGCACATCAGTTACACGCTCTATACCAGCGGTACCACCGGCAAGCCCAAGGGCGTACAGCGCGATACCGGTGGCTACGCAGTCGCGCTGGCTGCCAGCATGAAGCACATCTATTGCGGCAACGCGGGTGAAACCTATTTTTCAACCAGCGACATTGGCTGGGTCGTGGGCCACAGCTACATCATCTACGGGCCGTTGATTGCCGGCATGGCGACCATCATGTATGAAGGTTTGCCGACGCGTCCGGATGGCGGCATCTGGTGGAGTCTGGTTGAGAAATACAAGGTCACAGTGATGTTCAGCGCCCCGACCGCTGTCCGCGTTCTCAAGAAGCAGGACCCGGCCTTGCTGAAGAAGTACGACCTGTCGAGCCTGCGCGCCCTGTTTCTGGCTGGTGAGCCGCTCGATGAGCCCACCGCGCAGTGGATCAGCCAGGGGCTGGGAAAGCCGATCATCGACAACTACTGGCAGACCGAAACCGGCTGGCCGATTCTCTCGCTGTGCAATGGGGTCGAGAAGGCGCAGAGCAAGTTTGGCTCGCCCGGCAAGGCGGTTTATGGCTACGACGTGAAACTGTTGGACGATCAGACCGGTGCCGAGTTGACCGGGCCGAACGAAAAAGGCGTGGTCGCCATTGAAGGGCCGCTGCCCCCGGGCTGCATGCAGACAGTCTGGGGCGACGATGCGCGCTTTGTCAGCACCTACTGGAAGACGGTGCCCGGGAAGATGGTGTACAGCACCTTTGACTGGGGCATTCGCGATGCCGACGGTTACTTCTTCATTCTGGGGCGCACCGACGACGTGATCAATGTCGCCGGCCATCGCCTGGGCACGCGCGAGATCGAGGAGAGTATTTCTGCGCATCCCAATGTGGCCGAGGTGGCAGTGGTGGGTGTGGCCGACCAGCTCAAGGGTCAGGTGGCAATGGCCTTTGCGGTGGTCAAGGATGCGAGCCTGATCGGCGACGATGCGGCACGTCTCACACTCGAAGGCGAGATCATGAAACTGGTCGACAACGATCTGGGCGCGGTGGCGCGGCCGTCGCGGGTCCGGTTTGTGACGGTGCTGCCAAAGACCCGCAGCGGCAAACTGCTGCGCCGCGCCGTGCAGGCGGTCTGCGAAGGCCGCGATCCAGGCGATTTAACAACCATGGACGACCCGGCAGCGCTGCAACAGATCAGGGACCTGGTGGCCTCCTGATACCTTGCGGGATAGACAACTAAATCGGCGGGGACCTGCGTCCCAAGCTCTGCAGGTGACACCACAGACCATTCTCGCGCACTGCGACAGCGGCCATCTCTGGGCCGCGCCGCCAAGTAACGCGGCAGACTTTGACGTGCGCGCTGCTTATCAGTGCTCACTGGGTGTTCGAGAACTTCGCATTGCACGTGGCGAGGTTCCGCGTGGTTTCAAGATTGGCTTCACCAACCGCAATATCTGGTCACGCTACAACGTCTATGCGCCGATCTGGGGCACGGTGTACGACACGACCTTGTCATTCTGTGACGGCCACGGCACGATTTCACTGGCGAGAGACTGCCAACCGCGTATCGAACCCGAGGCAGTATTCGGCATGAAGTCGATGCCAGTGCCCAATGCATCGCTTGACGAGCTATTCGATGCTATCGAGTGGGTTGCACCCGGCTTCGAGATTGTTCAGTCGCATTTGCCAGACTGGAGGTTCAAGGCATCCGATTCGGTGGCCGACGGCGGTCTGCATGCCCATTTGTTGGTCGGTCGCAAGATTCCCATTGGCACCATAGCAACCAGCGCCAGTCAACTCAACGACCAAATGGCCGCAACTCAAGTCCGCCTGATGCGGGATGATCAGATCGTCGACAACGGGTGTGGCGCCAATGTGCTGGATAGCCCGCTTCGAGCCCTGCACCACTTCCTGGTGGAGCTGCGCCAATGTCCGGGCGCTCCTGATCTGGCGCAAGGTGATGTGGTCACCACCGGAACCTGGACCGACGCCTGGCCTGTGAAGTCGGGTGAATCCTGGACCGCCGCCTTTGGCATGCCGCTGTCCCAGTTGGAAGTTGAGCTTCGATAGTGGGCTGAGTCGCACCTGTCAATCACCGGTCCGCTCTAACGCCAGTGACCGGAACGGACACCTATGAATAGCTATTCACTCCGGCATGATGTTAGCGTCACGCAAGGCGCGACCCCACCCCTCGCCCTGGCTGCGCATGAAGGCGCCGAGTGCTTCAGGCGTCGAAGTTTCGATCACAAATGATCGCTGTTCAAATTGCTCTTGCAAATCGGAACGGTCCAGAATCGTGTTGATCTCGCGGTTCAATCGCAAAACGACTTCCTTCGACATTTTTGCCGGCCCAAATATGCCTGCTGACAGGGTAACTGGAAGCGGTGGAAGTCCTTGCTCCGCAAACGACGGCACATTGGGATAGGTCTTTTAACCGCACGAGGCCCAGTATCGCAGCTTGACTCAGCAATCGAACTGCCAATGTCTAGGTCGTGCCTTGGCGCCGTTTTGGTAGTCGAATATCGCTTGGGTGTCTGGCTGAGCCGGTCACCTTCTGGATAGGTGATCGTGGGACCCAGCGTTATTTGTCCAACATCCATGCCGACGGCAGACCAGCCCATAGTTTGCGCAGGATTTCTCCGAAATCAGGCGCCAAAGACGAAGCGCGTGCCGGTCGAACTGAGCAGCACGCGGCCAGGCATTTCCTGTCTGGCAATGTCGTAGAAGGTGGAGCCGGTGCAATGCATCGGAATCAGGTGGTCCGGGTTGAACTCTTTCAATGCCAAAACCGTGCTGCGGACGTATTCCAATGGCATTGGCATCAGGTGAAAGCCCCCCATGATCGCGTGAATCTTGCTGATTCCAGAAACCTTGATGGCACCGCGCACCGAATTGACAATGCCGCGATGTCCACAGGAGGTCATCACAACGAGACCTTTGCCTTTCACGTTGAAGCAGGTCGCTTGTTCATGCTGAAAATCATCAGTGACCACGGTCAGGGTGCGCTTCTCAGGTGACAGCCCCTCCGGCGCACAACCCATGCCTTCCGACTGCAGCCCCACTCTCATGCGAGTAGGTTGCGCTGGCTTCTCGAACGACACCAGCGGAATCGACCCGGTCGTGAAGCCGTGGTCCACAAGGGTTGAAGGCCTCTCTGCGAACATGACGCGAACACCAGAGTCCGCAATCACCTTTCGGTCCAGAGCACCGAAACTGACTGGCGCATTTGCCGGGCCGGCTTCGCGACTGCAAAAGCACTCCTCGCCACCCAGGTAAAAAGGCAGGCCGGGTTTCAGTTTCTTTCCGTGCGCAGCCAGGAAACCCACCATGCCTCCAAAGTGATCGTAGTGACCGTGAGACAAGATCATTGCGTCGAACTTAGCCGGGTCGATCCCGAGCAGTTCAAGGTTGTTGTTAATGGTGGCCGCCGTAAAGCCAAAATCGACCAGCATCTGCCGGGTCTCGGCACCCCGCTGGGACTCCAGGTGAAGCGACAGTCCCCATTCGCTTAGCAGTGAACGCGGCAGAGGCTTTTGCAACGCCACATTGGAGACGGCTCGTTGCACTGCCACATCGCCGACCTGGGCAGAAGGTTCAAAAGCATGCAGGTAAGAGTCGGTGACGACACGAACCGCGAGTCGGTCAACTTCGGGCGGTGGTCCGGTCATCGTCTGCGCACTGGCGACGCGGATGTTCGAGAACACACCGCCCATCAGACCCAGGCCGGCGGCGCCAGCCAGAAGAGACCGGCGCGGGATACTCCCAAGATATTTGCTCATATGCTTCCCTTCGTTGCACGACCTTTGAAACAGTTGCTCACCGTTTCTGAGTGGTCGCTGATGTCCCAAAACGGTGAAGTGTCGTCGCAACTCATTACTTCACGGCAGAGTTGACTCGTCTATGCGGGTAATCCCGTAATGACTTTACTGCCTGCTGCCGAGCTACCTTGTGAAGACACTATTTGTCCAGCATCCACGCCGACGGCAGACCAGCCCATAGTTTGTCGATACCCTTGATTTCCTTGCGGACGGCAAACGCTGGCGAGAACTGACCCACGTTGATGAAGGGAACGATCTCAAAGGCGCGTGCCTGGAAAGCATCGAGCAGCTGTTTGCGCTTGGTCGGCACCGTCTCACTGATCCAGGTGGCGCGCAATTCATCGAGTTGTTTGTCGCAAGGCCAGCCCGGCACGCTGCTGCCGCAGGCGGCTCCCAGGAACAGGTGGTTGACAGGCGAATTTGCATCGAATTCTGAAGTCACCGTGGCATACATGTTCCAGCCACCGGCATCAGGTGTGTCGCGCTTGGCACGCCGTGAAGTGATGGAAGCCCAGTCCGAGGTTTGCATGTCCACGTTCATGCCGATGCTGCGCATGGTCTGCGCTGCCATCAGCGCTTCAGCGTTCAGGTAGGTGTTGTCGCTGGGTACCAGTAGCACCACCTTTTCACCGGCATAGCCGGACTCCAGCAACATCTGCTTTGCCTTGCTCACATCCGATGTGCGATAGGGCTCAGCGCCGACTGCGGTTTCATTGGGGCCACCACAGATGAATACGGTCGGGCAGTAGGTCACGCGCATGTCCAGCGGGTAGCCCATGGCTGTCAAGAACTTCTGTTGATTCACGGCTTTGAGTAGCGCCTGGCGAACCTTGACGTTGTTGAAAGGCGGATAGAGGTGATTCATGATCAGCAGCGCTTGCCTTGACTCGGTTGAGCCGACCTTGACATTGGCGTCGCTGCGCAGCGCCGTGATGAAGTCGGGGGGCACTTGCTCGACGTAATCGACCTCACCCTTCTTCAACGCAGCGATGGCGCTGTTGCTATCGGGCAGGTACAGCCACTCGACACGGTCAAAGGTCGGCTTCTTGCTTCCGGCCAACCCACTGACAGGCTCGCTGCGCGCCAGGTAGTGCGGGTTGCGCACAAAGACCACCTTGTTGCCCGGCACCCATTCGTCGCGCTTGAACATGTAGGGCCCCGAGCCAAGCACCTCGGTCAGCGGCGCACTGCTTGGCATTTTGGCCAGACGCTCGGGCATCACGACGGGTGGATACGAGGATGGCTTGGCCATGCCTTCGAGCACCATGCCAAACGGCTGCTTGAGTGTGAGCGTAAAACTGCTCGCGTCCAACGTCTGCCACACGGGCGAGGCGGCGGCGGTCATGGCGCGGCCAACGCTGTCGCGCGCGGTCCAGCGCTGCATGGAGGCCACAACATCGGCAGCCGTCACCGCGCTGCCATCAGAAAATTTAAGACCCGGCCGCAACGTGAAGGTCCACAGCAGGCCATCCTTCGAGGTGCTGTATTTATCCACCATCTGCGGCCTGGGCACGCCCTTGGCGTCCAGGCCGAATGGCGTGTCGTAAATCATGTTGCCAAAGTTGCGCGTGATGTAGGCCGTGGTGAAGCTCGGATCCAAAATCTTCACGTCGGCGTGCGGCACCATACGCAGCGTCTTGGTTTGCGCCAGTGCTGGCAAGCTGAACAAGCCGATCGAGCTGGCAAGCAGCCATACGGCCACATTGGCAAGCGTTTGTCTCATCTGCTTCTGCCTCACATCACTCCTTGAAGACATCAATCGGCATCAGCACGACAGTCGAACTGCTGCGGTTGTCCCACCAATGGTTGACACCCCCAGTTGCTACCACCAGGTCGCCCGGACCATGCGCAATCTCGACGCCGTTTCGGATTTCTATCACGTTGCCCTGAAGCACGTATTCAAGCGTCGGTCTGCCTTTGTGGCTGTGGACTGCGCCGTGGCCGCCGGGTTCCATCGTCACGGTACGGGCTCGAAGTTGTCGCCCGGAAATGTCCTCAATCTCTTTGCTCAGATCGATGCTGCCCAAGGACTTTGTAGTGCTGCCTTTGGAGTCGCTTGGGCCCGACAGTTGGGAATAGGCGATACCTGACACCAATGCGACCAAGCCCAACAGTAGCAAGGCAGGCCTCGTCGATTTAAGCCTTCGGGCCATCTGCCCAAAATTCGTCATCATCTTCTTCATCATTCTTCCTCCGCGCATTGGGGCTACTTGTTGATGTTCAGCGAGACCATTTCGTTTTCACGCTTGCCCGGGCCGGTGGACCACTTGGCGGTCCGGACAAGACTGGATTTCACTGTGATTCCAAGTTCCGGGCTGACCCAGTAAGTGTTTTCATTGCCGTTGCTTTCGGACCAGCTGATTCGAAATGCCTTGAAGGTGCCTGCTGGAACGGTCACATCCTCATAAGCTTCCACTTTCTGTGTCACCTGCAATGGAACGACGTTCTTCGAAGGATAAATCGTCACCTTGTGTGTCGAAGTCAGGGTCTTGCCAACTTCGAGTGGGTAAGCGAAGCCCAGCGCAGGGTCAAAAGTCACCATCGGCTTGTCGCCATTCAGGAACGCGACGATGCCTCCCTGGTCGTTCAACAGCTGGGAAAACCCGGGCGTCTCGAACGTGGTCAGATGCTGCTCCTGCCATGTCTGCTCTCCACGTTTGTTGGTGATCTGTGAACGAGTCGAACCGTAACTGCCGCTGTCGCTGCGCGCCGTGACCCAGCTTGATCCGAGCGGGGGAACGACATAGTTGGCGGTCTTGGGTGTGATCAAAGCGCAGCCACTGAGGGCCAACGTGAGCGCCATCGTCACGCCAGTCAGGTGCTTCATGCGATCTCTTCCGGTCGCTGCGATCGGTAATAACTTTGCGGTCCAGGTCAAAGCGCACATTTGAAATCTCTCTTCACCAATTTGAGTGGCGTTATCTGCCAATGTGCCTCGGTCTAAAGGTCGGTGCCATAGGATTTACCCTGATTGATCCGTCAAAGCGAATTCGTCTATTGCACCGGGTTTTGACTTCTGGCAGACTTTGGCACTGGTCAATTCGCAATCTGATCCAAGGCCAACGGAGAAGCGCAATGATATTCAAGAAGAAACTGACTGCCTCCCTGTGCTCACTCGTGATGGCTTGCGCGGGTGGAGTCGGCGCCAGTCTGACGCCCCCGGCATTTGCCCAGAACCTGCGCGGTAGCGCCGAAGGGCCGACCAAGGCCAGGGGCTACGATCATCCGGATCAGTTTCTCCATCTGCGGGATGTGAAACCGGCTGACAACATGTATCCCGTGATCGCACATCCGGAGCAGGAAAAGCAGGCCAGAGAGAAACTCGCGGCACTGGAAAAGAAGACCGGTAAGAAGCCCAACATCCTGATCTTTCTGATGGATGATGTGGGCTGGTGGGACCCTGGCTTCAACGGCGGCGGCATTGCACTGGGCAACGAAACCCCGGTGATGGACCGCCTTGCCAACAACGGCCTGGTGATGACGTCCGCCTATTCTGCACCGTCGTGCACGCCATCCCGCGCCACTATCGCGACTGGCCAAAATCCACTGCATCACGGACTTCTGCGCCCACCGATGTATGGCGAACCCGGTGGACTCGACGGCGCAGTGACCATGCCCAGCGTGCTCAAGAAGCTCGGCTATGTCACGCAAGGCGTTGGCAAATGGCATATGGGCGAGAACAAAGGTTCCCTGCCGCAGAACGTGGGTTATGACGACTATGTCGGTTTTCTGGGTGTATCGGACATGTACACCGAGTGGCGAGACACCTACTACAACCCCGAGGTGGCACTGAGCCCGGCGCGCTTTCGCATGATCGAAGAGGACCCGTTCAATCACGACGAGGTTCATTGCAGTACCGCCAACACGAAGAAATGCGATAGCCTCAAAGTGATTGATCTGGACTACATCAAGGACCTCGACACCCACTGGTTGGACACGAGTGTCAATTTCATCAAAAAGATGAAGGACAACAAGGCACCGTTCTTCCTGTACCACGCCACGCGGGGCTGCCACTTCGACAACTACCCGAACGCGAAGTATGCGGGCAAGTCTCGCTCACGCACTTCGTACGGTGATTGCATGGTCGAAATGGACGATGTGCTGGGGACTCTTGTGAAGACGCTTGAAGATTCCGGGCAACTCGAAAATACGCTGATCTTCCTGACGTCCGACAACGGGCCGGAATGCGAAATTCCACCGCATGCCCAGACGCCGTTCCGAGGTTGTAAGGGATCGACCTGGGAGGGCGGCGTGCGCGTGCCCACCTTCGCCTATTGGAAGGACATGATCAAGCCGCGTCGCACCGAGGGTTTGTTTGATCAGGCCGACCTGTTCAACACCGCTATTTCGCTGGCGGGCAAGCCGCAGGCTCAGGTGGCCGAGTTCGTGCCCAAGACCAGCTACATCGACGGCATTGACCAGACCGGCATGCTGCTGGCCGACAACGGGGAATCGGCGCGTCGCAGCCGCATCTACACGCTTAACCAGTACCTGTCCATGGTTCGCGTCGATGAGTTCAAGTACATCATCACCGCCGAAGTCGAGAATGGTCTCTTTCAAAAAGGCGATATTGGCGGCTTTGGCGGCACGATTGCCACCAGCACCGGGGGCGCGGTACTGATCAACCTTTATACCAATCCCCAGGAAGACGCCAGCATCGGCATTCGCCACATACCAATGGCGGCTCCGGTGGGCGCAACGCTTGGATGGTACATGCAGGAGTTGATCAAGTATCCGCCGCAGTTCAAGATTGGATTTGCGGACAACAACCCGCCGCTGTACAACCTGCTGCCGACACTGCGCGATGCCATAAGGAGAATGGCCCCGCCCGCGCAACCGCCGGTACCAGCGAAGTAGGCCTCATCGGCGTCTGCGCCGTCCATGTCAAAGGCGGACTGACCCACACAGCAATTCAGTCCGGATTCCTTTGACCCACTCCGCTCAGCTGGTTACTCTTGCGGCGCCAGAATATGACCAGATTCAGGGTAGTCTGAAGGAGTGCTCCGCAAACTGTCGGATCACAGACCCCACGGACTCATGCCACCGCGTGCGGCGGTTTCAACAAAATGAATGTTTCTCCAGATTTGCTCGCTGCCAGACTGGCAAGCACGCCTGTCGCCAGCCCAGTCATACCGGTTATTCCTGCCAGCACTGATAGCAAACAGGCCGCGCTTGGCTGCCCGTGAGAACCGAACTTGCGCATTCCGCTCAGCCAGAACATAAACGGTGGCGTTGCGCCGAACAAAATGTGTTTCGCCGGCACGCAGCAACAGATTGTGTGCGTTTTCTTCGTGATTGCCCGCACTTCAAGCTTCACTCACAAAGGGCGGACCGTTGACATCAAGCAGGTGGGCCGCGAATTGGTTGTGCGCTACATCGTCGAGGGCAGTTTTCGCAAGGCGGGCGAACGCGTGCGCATTGCCGTTGAATTGATCGAAGCCGAGTCTGGGCGGCAGATGTGGAATGGTCGATTTGAAGGCAGTCTTGACGACATCTTTGAACTTCAGGATCGTATTGCAGAGGGCGTTGTCGGAGCAATCGAGCCAACATTGCGGCTGGCTGAGGTTGAAAGGGCGCGAATCAAACCGACGACCAACCTCGGTGCCTATGACCTTTGTCTGCGTGCGTTGCCCAACCTGATTTCCGTGTCAACCAAAGCGGCCAATGATGAGGCTATTGCACTACTGAATCGCGCCATCGAAATGGAACTGGATTACTCTTATGCCAAGGCGGCGTGTTCGTCTGCCTATACGCTCCGCAAAGCGCAATATTGGGCTACAGAGGCGGAGATACAGGAGGGGCTCAAACTGGCGAAACGAGCGATTGCGAATCATCGCGACGACCCAGGCACACTGACTTATGCAGCGCACTCATTGGCTGTACTTGGGGTTTGAACATGACGAGGCCTTGCGTGCCATTGATCGGGCGCTGGCGTTGAATCCGAATTCAACCAAGAGCTTGAATACTGCGGGTTGGATTCGCGCCTACGCTGGTGATGGGACGCCTGCAATCGAATATTTTCAGCGTGCTCTGCGCCTGAATCCGCTTGATCCGGAGCTCGGTTACTTACTGTCCGGGCTGAGTCTGGCCTACCAAGTTGCCGGACAGCATGAAGAGTCCTTGAAGCTTCGAGAGAAGGCGCTACGCGAGTCGCCAAACTGGATCTCTGGATCTCTGGATATCTCGGGAAAATAGTTTCTCTGGTTCATCTTGGAAGAGTAGATGAATCGAAACTTGTGGCCCAACAAATGATGAAGCTTGCTCCAAGCATGACTCTGGCGCTGAGGAAGAAACACATGCCGTTCCGGGATCAAGCGTTCAAAGAGCGATTCTTGAATGCCTTGCGCATCGCCGGCGTTCCCGAGTGATCGCTCAGTTGCATCTTCGATTATTTATGACCGTTCCGAACCGTCAAGGCCGCATCAGCCGTGCGTCAATTCTCCGGACGACTCCCGGCTAACGATGCGCGCCAGCACATCGGCCATAGCAGCGCGCGCTGTGGCCATGTCGAAGTCGGTTTGCAGGCCCATCCAGAACTCTGCACTTGTGCCAAAGTATTTGGACAGGCGCAGCGCGGTGTCAACCGTCACCGCACGGCGCTCGCGCACCACATCATTGATGCGCGGCGCAGGCACTTGAATAGACATCGCGAGTGCGTGGGCGGTCATGCCCATCGGGCGCAAAAACTCCTCGCGCAGCACCTCGCCGGGGTGGATCGGTCGCATCCCATTGATGATGTTCGTCATGGTCATTCTCCTTCAGTGGTAATCCACAATTTCAACATGGGCGGCATCGCTGCCTGTCCAAACAAAGCACACTCTCCACTGGTCATTGATGCGAATGCTGTGCTGGCCTTTGCGGTCACGCTTCAAAGCCTCCAGTTTGTTGTTGGGCGGTATCTGCAAATCATCCAGCCTTGTTGCCCGGTGCAACATTTGCAATTTACGCTCGGCGACTGCCCGAATGGTGGCGAACCGAGCACTACCAATGCCAGCAAACAGGTTTTGTGTATCAGTGCATTTGAAGCTCCGAATCATGGGTGTGATTGTATAACGTCACGCGTTAAACGCCAAGTGTGGTTTCTCTTTTGTGTCAGGAGTAAATGAGTTGTCCGGTTTATAGCAAGTAATCTGTCCGGTTCGTTGCCATTTACGTATTGCCGCCTGGAGATTTGCAGAGGGTTTCTATACGCCGTACGATTTGCTCCCGTCCATTACTCATCTGCAGTCGCGCGGCCGCAGCATGTCGCGGACCAGCTGGCAATTGCAGCGCCGACTCGATGGCGGCGGTCAGCCCGGCGGCACTGATTCTCTCCATTGCCACCGGGCGTGGCGCGATGCCGGCAAGGTACAGGCGATGCGCGTGGTGGAACTGGTCCAGAATCAGTGGTAGCAGCACTTGCGGCACGCCGGCGCGCAGCGCCTGCGCCGTGGTGCCCGAGCCGCCGTGATGCACCACCAGCGCGGTGCGGGGAAAGAGCAGGGCGTGTGGTGCGTCACTCACCCTGCGCCAACCGTGTGGCAGTTCACCGGCACCGAGCCCGGCCCAACCGGCATCAACAATGCAGCGCCGCCCGGTGGCGGTGATGGCCTCGACAATCATGCGCTCGACGCGTTCAATGCCCTGGCCCGACATGCTGCCAAAGCCGATGTAGATGGGCGCTTCACCTGCGTTGAGCCAGGCATCGAGCTGCGGGTCCAGCGGCGCTGGATCGTTGAAGAAGATGAAATTGGCATACGGGAAACGTCCTTGCCACGAAGAGTCGGGCGGGAACAGGACTTCGTCCGCAGCGATGACGAGCGGGTGACCTTCGATCAGGTGGTGCCGGAGGTGATCCACCGGCGCCAGACCAAGACTGCTGCGCATCGTGTTCAGCGTATCGCGAAAGAACAGGTCGCCCAGGACGTGGTTGATGCGCCAGATCAGATTGTTAAGCCAGCTCGGCAGGCCGTGCCACGGAATGTTGGGTGGCGGGTGCAGGCTCGATGGCAGCAGGCACGTGGTGTAGAGCACGCCGAGTACCGGCAGTTTCAGATGCTCGGCGACGCTGGGTGCGGCGAAGGCCAGTCCGCCATAGACCACCAGGTCGGCGCCTTGGCAGATGGGTGCCAGCCGCTGCGCCTGCAAAGGAATCTGCACTTTAAAGTAACGGACCATCTCCTTGAGCATCCGCAGGGGCTTGCCCGTCATGATCTGCTGATTCTCGGAAGCAAACACCTGCATATCGTCGCCGAGAGCGGCAAAGTCAAAGCCGAGAGCGCGAACCCAGTCCTCGAAGTTCGCGGGAGCGGCAATCAAGGGGCGATGACCGCGCGCGGCAAGCGCCTGCGCCAGCGCCAGCATCGGCTGCACGTCGCCGCGTGAGCCGATGGTCGCGAGTACGATACGCAGTGAGCGAGCGGGATTCATCTCAGTGTTCAATTCCAGCAAATGGCCGACAATCTTCCCATGCTTTCCAATACCGCTCTTGAACTGGTCCAGTCTCTGGTTCGTATCAACACCGTAAGTCAGAACTCCAACCTGGAACTGATTCACTTCGTTCGTGACGAATTGGCGCGCCTGGGTGTCAGGAGTCGGCTCACCTACAACGGCGACAAAACCAAGGCCAATCTGTTCGCCACTTTGGGTGAGAACAAGGCTGCTGGCGTCATTTTGTCGGGCCATACCGACACCGTGCCCTGGGACGGGCAGGACTGGTCGGTGCAGCCGCTCGGTGCCGTGGTCAAAGACCTGCCCGAGCCTCGTCTTTACGGTCGCGGCAGTGCCGACATGAAAGGCTTTATCGGCGTGGCCCTGGCGCATGCGCAAGCATTTCTGAACAGCCCGGCGCCGTTTGCGATTCACCTGGCTCTGAGTTACGACGAAGAGGTGGGCTGCTTTGGCGTGCGCGAACTGATCGCCGATCTGCGCGAGGCCGGCATCCAGCCCGTCGCCTGCATCATTGGCGAGCCCACCGGCATGGTGCCGGCGATTGCGCACAAGGGCGTCTACCGTTACCGCTGCTGTGTGCGCGGCAAGGAGGCGCATTCCTCGCTGACGCCGCGCTCCGTCAACGCGATCGAGATGGCGGCGCGATTGATTGGAAAGGTGCGCGACATGGCGGAGGGCTTTGAGCGCGACGAGCCGCGCTATGAAGGCTTCGATGTGCCGTTTTCGACCGCCAGCGTCGGTCAGTTCCAGGGTGGCATTGCCGACAACGTGGTGCCGCGCGATGCCTGGTTTCGCTACGAATTTCGTGATCTGCCAACGGCTGATGCCAAACGGATGCAGGAACAAGTTGTGGCGCAGGCCAGGTCGATGGAGGCGGCCATGAAGGCAATAGCCCCCGAGGCCGGTTTCAGCTTCGAGACGATTTGCGAGATACCGAGTTTTCTGGGCAACGCGGATGACCCCGTCACGCGTTTGGCGCAGCGCCTGTCGGGCCAGAGCCGTACCACACAGGTGGCCTTCGGTACTGAGGCCGGCCTCTTCAAGCAGTCCGGCATCCCGACTGTGGTCTGCGGACCGGGCCACATTGCCCAGGCGCATCAGGCAGATGAGTTTGTGAGCATCGCGCAGTTGGTGCAGTGCGAGCGCTTTATGCAAAGGCTGGCAGCAACGCAGTCGCTGGCTGCGCCTACATGACGCGTGAACGCTTCATATGCCGGCAAAACGAGGATAGCTGTAACGGTTGCGCCGGAGCCGCCATGATTCGTGTTGTCGCGCGCTTCCTGCTAGGGTAGGATGTCACTTCACGATCTGGAGTCAGCATGCAAGGAGATCTCACACACGCCGCTGCGGGTCGGCTCAGCCAGCAAGAATTGGAGCAGTTGGCCCGCAAATATGTCTGGTGGAAGACGCCGCAAGAGGCTGCGGCAATGCCTGACCGAGTCATCGCGCAGGTGATGAACATGGGCGATTATTTGGATGTTCAGACTCTTGCAGTGCAGGTTGGCGACGAGGTTTTGCGCAGTGTCATACGTCACGCCGAGGCTGGCCAATTCAGCAAACGTTCCTGGGCCTATTGGCATTATCGTCTCGGTCTTGCGGCCCTGGAGGATGTTCCACCGCTGCCGTCGCGGAGCTTTGCGTGACTTTCAGGCCGCGCATGGATATTCTGCCCGTTGCTCAGCGGCAACTTTGGCCGCAGCTTGCACCTGCGTGCCGACTTGGATTTGTGCTGTATGGTGGGACCGCGATTGCACTGCGCCTGGGTCACCGGGCTTCGGTTGATTTTGATTTTTTTACTGAACTTCCGTTGAATCGGGATGCGATCAAGGCAGCATTTGCGTTCATGCCTGCCGCAACGGTTTTGCAGGATGAGGCGAACGCCTTCAGCGTCCTGGCTCCCTCTGGGGACCCCGAGCATCCGCATGTCAAGGTTTCGTTCTTTGGCACCATTGGCTTTGGTCGTGTTGGCGATCCGGAGTTGACTGATGACCGGACGATGCTGGTTGCTTCTCTGGATGACTTGATGGCAACCAAGGTGAAAGTCGTGCTGCAGCGGGCCGAGGCAAAGGACTATGTTGATGTGGCAGCGATGCTGAATGCGGGTGTTGGTTTGGCGAAGGGACTGGCTTCGGCGCGTGCCATTTTTGGCCCCAACTTTCAACCCAGCGAAAGCTTGAAGGCACTGTCCTATTTTGGTGACGGCGACCTGAAAACCCTATCCGGGCAGCTGAAATGGTCGCTTGTCGATGCCGTCTGCGCGGTGCGCGATTTGCCGGCAGTGAGCGTGATTGCCACGAGCCTTGGCGCTGATGCAAACCGTGCTTGACCCCGCGAGCACCGGGGTGGCCCGATGATCCGCATCGTGTCCACAGGCCGGCAGACGCTATTCAATCCTGATAGCGTCGAGCGTGGTGGCGGTGATCACCCGCGCAGTGCCAGGCCCGTTGATCAGACTCCAGACCGCGGCCTGTTCCTCGTACAGACTGCTGCCCGGTACGCAATCCACCGGCAACACGATCTTGTAACCGCTCTGGGCAGCAGCGGTTGCCGTATGCAGTGCAGCACCGAAGGCACCGGTCCCGCACACGATGACGGTCTTCACGTTCTTGGCTTTCAGGTACTCGTCGAGCCTGGTGCCGAAGAACTTGTTGACGCTGGCCTTGACGATTGGCTCATCGTCTTGCGCCGCGACTGGCGGCAAAATGGTCTCGCGTGACCCGCCCGGAGTATTGCTGTAGAAGACCGGCAAGTGCGCCTTGCGCGCCTTTTCGAGAAACTGGGCCATCGCCGGCACCGCCTCGGGGCAGCGCGGGCGCGATTCAGGGTTGCACACGGCCTTCTCAATGTCGAGCAGCAACAACGCGGCGTCGCCGACCTTGACACTGACTGCCGACAGTTTGGGTGGCGCTGGTGCCTTGACCGTGTCCCACAGTTCGACGATGTTTGCCGCGGTCGCTGAAAGGGATGTCAAGAAGACGGTGGCAACCGTCATTGGAATTCGAATGCGCATGCTGGGTTCCTTCTGTCTGTCAGGTTCAATGAAAGTGCCTATCGCTTTGGGACGATTTTGAAAGTCGACAATGCGCCACTATTGTGCCGAAAATCGAGGTTCAGGATGTGCAAGATAATGGACCGCTAACGACAAGATTATTGTTGGGTCAAAGCGAACCTCTCCGCCATTCATGTCTGCGTCGACCACCGATAGGCAAACAAGCCGGTTTGCGTTTCTGAAAAAAATGAGCTCCCGTGGTATTCGGGCGCATCTGGCCGGGCTGGTCGTGGGTTGTCTGTTGCCCGTGGCCGCAGTGGCGATATTCCTCACGGTGGATTTCTATCGGCAACAACAGACCGAGTTGACGGTCAATGCCACCAGCCGGGCGCGTGCGCTGATGTCGGCGGTGGATCGGGACTTTGCCAGCACCCAGGCGGCGCTGCAGGCGCTTGGAACTTCGCAGCGACTGGCCAATGGCGACCTGAGTGGATTCCAGATGCGGGCGACCCAGGAGTTGCAGCACCTGCGTGCCAAGAATATCGTCGTCTATGACGCTGCCGGTCAGATGCTGCTGAACACAGAACTCCCCTACGACCCGAATCGGCGCCCGTTGGAAAGTTCACCGGCGTTGAAACGGATTATGGAAAAGGGTGAGCCCGGCATTTCGGACCTGTTTTCCGATCCGTTCACGGGTCGCCTCAACTTTGCGGTCACGGTGCCGGTCAAGCGTGATGGCCTTCATCAATATTCACTCATGACCGGTGTCGAACCGGCGCACGTTGCAGCTTTTTTGGCGGATCAGAGATTCCCGGCCAGTTGGCGTGCCACCGTCACCGACAGCAGCGGTTTCATCGTGGCCCGGACGCACGACATCGAAACATTTTTGGGCAAACGCGTCAGTTCCAATATGCTGCGCCGCTTCAATGCCGCACTCGAAGGAGGTGAGCAAGGCGTGACTTTGGATGGCATTGCGGTGCTGACGGTGCACAGTCGATCAGCGCTGACCGGATGGGCCGTCATCCTGGCAATGCCCCAGGATGAACTCACGGCCGGGTTGCGCCAGACATTGGTCTGGCTGGTCGCTGCCAACCTGGTCGCTTTGCTGGCGGGTGTGGCGTGGGCCTGGCGCGTGGGTGGGCGTGTCGCAGCATCGATCCAGTCGCTGATGAGCCCGGCCCTGGCACTCGGTTCGGGCGAAGCAGTGGCCATACCCCTGCTGCATTTCAGGGAGGCCAACGAGTTGCGTCAGGCTTTGCTGGAGGCGGCCAACACCCTGAAACAGACCGAACACCGGGCGCACCATGATGCCCTGACCGGTTTGCCCAATCGGGTGTTGTTCGAGACTGTCTTGAATCGGCAATTGGCGCTGTGTCGGCGCAACGACACGCAACTGGCAATTTTGTACATTGATCTGGATGGCTTCAAAGCGGTCAATGACGAGCACGGCCATGAAGTGGGCGACCAACTTTTGCAGCAGGTCTCGGTGCGGATCATGAGCGCCATCCGGGAATCCGATATTGCTGCCCGGTTGGGCGGCGACGAGTTTGCGCTGGCGCTGATTCATTCCGAGATCGAGAGCGCCAGAGCCTTCGGCGAGCAACTGATAGGACAGCTTTCAAAGACTTATCAACTCGGCGCTGTGCAGGCGAACATCAGTGCGAGTGTCGGTGTCGCTGGCTATCCAGCATCGGCGACCGACATCGACACCTTGTTGATCAAGGCTGATCGTGCCATGTACCAGGCCAAGGCACTGGGCAAGAACCGTGTCTGTGTGGCAGAGCTGTGAAGTGTGCGATGCAGTCAGAATGCATGAACACAGCTCGCCCTGAATTGCGGGTTGCCGTGCTGATGCGCCGCCAGCGCATCATCGGAGCAATGAGCCGCTGGCAGAGCTGGCGCTGGTCGCTGCTGGATGTGGTCCAGAACGAGCAGGGCTTCGGTGACGCGGCGCGCCTTCTGTACCAGGATGAAAGCGAACAGCGCTGGCTGCATCCGGGCTTCAGCGTTCAACTGTTCAAGGACGATGTCGACGGTTATATCCTCAACCTTGGCACCAGCGCACCCTGCTGGTTTGTCTTGTGGCGCATGGAAGAACAGGCGAGTGTGGCACCCGAGCCACTGGCACGGCCTGAAATGGTGACGCTGAGCTACGTCGATGCGGGGCGCTGGCTCGACGCGCAGGAAACGGTGGAGCAGGTCGCGGCGCCGGCGGCGGTTGTGGCGTGGCTGCAGGCTTTTGTGGCCGAACACCGTGTCATTGAGCCGAAGCGCCGCAGCCGGCCGGAGAGTTTTCGCGCTCTGACCGATCGCTTCGGCCAGCCAGCGCCGCTCAGTCGAACCAAGAGATCGGGCGGCTCTCATGGTTGATGGTTTTCTGGGGCGCTGGTCCGAGCGCAAGCAGGCGTTGCGGCAAGGCAAGGCCGTTGATGACTCGCCGTTAGAGCCGCCGGACCAGGTACCGCCGGTGATTGACTTCCAGCGGGCCGCGGTGCCGGTAACAGAACCTGTGGCGCCACCCTCAGGGCCTCCACCTTCGTTGGAAGATGCAAAGGGTCTCACCGCAGATTCTGATTTCAAGCCTTTCCTGTCAAGCGAGGTCGCGCCCGAAGTGCGCAACGCGGCCATGAAGAAGCTGTTTGCCGATCCCCACTTTGGCGTCATGGATCGGCTCGACGTCTATATTGACGATTATTCACAGGCCGATCCCTTGCCTGATTCGATGCTGCGCAAGATGGCCAGTGCCAGCTTTCTCAAATTGTTTGAGGACGAAAAAGAGAGTTCGAAAAACGGGCACCAGACCGATCACAAAGCCCGCGAGGCGGGCATCCAAAATGACCACACTGATTTGCAACTGCAACCAGACCATGCCGCTGGACCCGCGGAGCCTGGGCGCAGCACTGAATGAGAGCCTGACGCTGCATTCCACTTTGTGCCGGCGCGAAGCCGGTGCCTTTGTGCAGGCGTTGCAAGACGGCGACGATGTGCTTGTTGCGTGCACCCAGGAAAGGCGCCTGTTTCTGGAACTGGCCGAGCAGTCCGGGCGCGCCAGGCCCACCAGCGCCAGCTACGCACCGCTGCGCTTTGTCAATATCCGCGAGACTGCAGGCTGGAGCAAGGATGGCGCCAAGGCCACACCCAAGATCGCCGCGTTGCTGGCCATGGCAATGTTGCCGCCAGCCGAGCCGGTGGCCACGGTAAGCTACAAGAGCGCCGGGCGCCTGCTCATCATCGGAGAGTTGGGCGCGGCCGAACATGCCGCCGACATGCTCGGCGATGAACTTGATATCAGCCTGTTTACGCTGGGTGCCGGCGGGGCCATGGGTTTGGCGGGGGCGCGCCAGGAGCGACGTTATCCGGTGATGGGCGGCAGGATCGAGTCGCTGACCGGTTGGCTCGGTGCATTTGAGCTGAAGTGGTTGCGCAACAACCCGATTGACCTGGACCTGTGCACACGCTGTAACGCGTGTGTCGCGGCCTGCCCGGAAGATGCAATCGGTCTGGACTATCAGGTTGAAGCCGAACGTTGCAAGGCAGACCGTGCTTGCGTGAAAGCCTGCCGGGTTGCTGGTGCGATTGATTTCAACCGGGTCAGTGAAACAGCGGTCGCCGCTTTTGATCTGGTGCTCGATCTACGTGCTACCGCGGCCTTCTCACAGCACGCGCTGCCGCAAGGCTATCTGCGCTGGGATGGGCGTGATGCCAGGGCGCTGCTGCAACTGCGTTCTCTCGTGGGTGAGTTCGAGAAGCCCAGATTTTTTGCTTACAAGCAGTCATTGTGTGCGCACAGCCGGAACCAGAAAGTCGCTTGCCAGGCCTGCATCGACGTGTGCTCGGCTGGCGCCATCAGCAGCGACATCCAGTTACAGCGGATCTCTGTCAATGCCAACTTGTGCGTTGGTTGCGGCACCTGCACGACGGTGTGCCCCAGCGGCGCCCTGAGCTATGCCTATCCGCGCGCACCGGAGCAAGGAGTGCGTCTCAAGACCCTGCTTGGCAGCTACGCGCGCGCCGGCGGCAAAGATGCCGCGCTGCTCCTGCACAGCCAGCAGGCTGGGGCCGGCCTGCTGGGCGACCTCGGACGCGCGGCGCAACTCGATCCGGCAAGCCATGGCGTGCCAGCGCGCGTGCTGCCACTGGAGCTGTGGCATACCTCCTCGCTCGGTCTGGAATTGTGGCTGACCGCCATCGCCTACGGCGCGTCGCAAGTGTGGATCCTGATGACTGAAGAGGAAGCACCGCAATACCATGAAGCCCTGCGCAGCCAGATGGCGGTGGCGCAAACGATTCTGAGTGCCCTGGGCTACCAGGGTGAACATTTCCGCTTGCTGCACGCCAAAGACGCGCGTGACCTGACGACGCTCGACCTTGATTTGCGCTCTCCTGCAGCGCAAGGTGTGAGTCGAACGGCTTCCTTTGCGGCGCAGGCCGACAAGCGCGCGACGCTGGAGCTTGCGCTGGACCATTTGATCGCACAGGCGCCGCTCAAGCCCGATGTCATTGCATTGCCGGCGTTCGCGTCACCAGTGGGAGGCCTGCTTGTCAACAAGGACACCTGTACCCTGTGCCTGAGTTGCGTCAGTGCGTGCCCGGCGAGCGCCCTGCAGGACAACGCGCTGTCGCCGCAGCTGCGCTTCATCGAGAAGAACTGCGTGCAGTGCGGCTTGTGCGTCAAGACCTGTCCGGAAAAAGCACTTTCCCTGTTACCGCGCCTGAACTTGAGTCCAGAGCGCAAGGACGCGGTGCTGCTGCATCAGATGCAGCCCTACGTCTGCGTGCGCTGCGACAAGCCGTTTGGCACGCTGGGGGCGATCGAAGCCATGCTTGGCAAACTCGGTTCACACAGCATGTTTCAGGGCGCAGCCTTCGAGCGCCTGAAAATGTGCAGTGACTGCAGGGTTATCGATATTTACTCTGCTCCCGATGAGAGCAGCATCAACGACCTCTGACCATGACATCTACTCCCATCCCAGAATCTGGCAGCGTACTTGATGAGGAACTTGCCCGAGCCGAACTTTACGGGCTGATGTCTGCCTTGTACTACGCACCACCAGGCGCAGACTTGCTGGCGCAACTGCGACTGGCTGCAACCGAGGCGCCGGCCGCTGGCGCCTTGTTGGAAGAGCCCTGGCGTGCGCTGGTCGGCGTGGCCCGGGAGATGACGCAGCAAGCCATCGATGGTGAGTACAACCGTTTGTTTGGTGGCATCGGCAAGCCTGAGGTGTATCTCTACGGCTCGCACTTTTTGAGTGGTTTTCTCAATGAAAAGCCGTTGGCCAAATTGCGCAGTGACCTGCTTGACCTGGAGCTGGCGCGCTCCGAAAACATGTCCGAAACCGAAGACCACGTCGCGTACCTGTGCGAAGTGATGCGCTACCTGATTGCTGCGGACGCCCAAGCGGAGCATCAATTGAAGCGTCAGCAGGAGTTTTTCTTCAGGCACTTGCGGCCCTGGGTTGGTTTGCTGTGCGATGCCATCCAGGCGCATCCGGGCGCGCGTTTCTACGCTGCGCTGGCGCTGCTTACACGCCATTTCATGGACGTCGAAGCTCAAGGCTTTGATATGCTTGGCTGAACCGATGGAAAACCCTTTGCTTGTTCCGGCCCGCCGCGCGCACCTTGTCGCTTCCTGGCTGCTCGGAGCCTGTTCCTTGATGGGCTTGACGGCACAAGCTGGCGCGCAGGATCTCAAACCCTGTCGCGTGCCAGGCATCAAGACCGAGGTGCAATGCGGTGTGCTGTCGCGCGCGCTCGATCCAGCGCAAGCCGCTGGCGTCCACATTGATGTGCACTACATGGTGGTACCGGCGCTGGCACGTCGCAAGAAGCCCGATCCTGTCTTCTTCCTGGCCGGTGGGCCAGGACAAAGTGCAATCAAGGTTGCGCCGATGCTGCTGCAACAGTTTGCACGGCTGAACAATCGGCGTGATCTGGTGTTTGTTGATCAGCGCGGTACCGGTCGTTCGGCGCCGCTTCTTTGTGATGACGTTCGCCAGAGCACCCTGGCCCAGCAGCTCGACACCGGCTTGCGAGAGGCCGCCATGGCGCAATGCCTCGCAGAGCTCAAGAAACTGCCCTACGGCGACCTGCGCCACTTCAACACCCTGCTGGCAATGCAGGATCTGGATGCCGTGCGACAGGCCTTGGGCGTGAGCAGGATCAACCTGATTGGTGCTTCCTATGGCACACGGGCTGCGCTGGAGTACCTGCGCCAGTTCCCGGCAGCGGTGCGTCGCATTGTGATCGATGGCGTGGCACCGCCCGATATGGTTTTGCCCTTGAGTTTTTCCGGCGATGGTCAGGCCGCGCTGGAGGCAATGCTCATAGCGTGTGAAAAGGAAGCCGCCTGCCGGAAATTGCATCCAGCTTTGCGCCAGCGCTGGGAGCAGTTGCTGGCGTCCTTGCCACAGACAGTGCGCGCCGTGCAGCCTCTGAGCGGACGAATCGAGTCGCTGACGATAACGCGCGAAATGGTCCTGGGCTTGATCCAGGGACCTCTGTATTCGCCGCCGTTGACGTCGGCCTTGCCCTTTGCGATCAGCCAGGCGGCCCTGGGGCACTGGGAAGCCATGCTAGGTCTTGCTTTCACGGCGCAGCCGCCACGCGCCGCGGATCTGGCCATGGGCATGCATTTCTCGGTGGTCTGTGCGGAGGACTTCCCTCGTATCAGGATGAGCGCCAACAAGCCGGGCAAAGACTTCTCAGACGACTTCGCTCGCACCTACCAACGGATTTGCGCCGAATGGCCCCGCAGTGACATGCCAGGCGAGTTCTACACCATCGCCAGCGCCAGCTCTGAGGTCTTGCTGCTCAGCGGTGGTCTGGACCCGGTGACACCGCCGCGTCATGCGCAACGCGTAGCGCAGGCGCTTGGGGCCAAGGCGCGGCACATCGTCGTGGCCCAAGCCGGACATGGCGTCATGACGCTGCCATGCATGCGTGATGCGCTGCCCCGCTTCATCGACGCCGAGGATGACACGCAGGCAGCCGCCGTGGATCTCAGCTGCGCCGCGGGCGTCCCGCGACCGCCGGCATTTGTCCCGGTCCTGCAAGGAACTGCTCCATGATCCGGATTGAACATCTTGCGCGCAGCTTCAAGGTAGCGCCGGCACCGAGCAAGGCGATTCCTTTCAAGCGGGCTCCGGCAGCTTGGGTGCAGGCCGTGCGCGACGTCAACCTGCTCGCGCCCAATGGACAAATCACGGGTTTGCTCGGACCCAACGGCGCCGGCAAGACCACCACGCTGCGCATGCTGGCAGGATTGATCAAACCCGACGCCGGCCGCATGACGGTGGACGACGTGGACGTTGCCAGAGAACCCCTGGTGGCGCTCTCGCGGCTTGGCGTGCTCAGCGATTCGCGCGGTTTGTACCCGCGCCTGACGGCACGTGAAAACATTGTTTACTACGGAGCCTTGCAGGGCATGACACGCGAGGCCGCAGAGTCACGCGCCGAGTCGTTGGCGCGCATGCTTGATATGAGCGCTTTGCTGGATCGCCGCACGGATGGATTCAGCCAGGGCGAGCGAATGAAGACGGCACTGGCGCGGGCTTTGGTGCACGATCCGGCCAACATCGTGCTGGATGAGCCGACCAACGGGCTTGACGTCATTGCCACGCGCGCACTGCGTGAGTCCTTGCGTCTGCTGCGTTCGCCCGAGGGCGGAGCGAAGTGCATTGTCTTTTCGACGCACATCATGCAGGAGGTCGAACGCCTGTGCGACGGCGTAGTGGTCGTCGCTCACGGTCGCTCGGTTGCCAGCGGCACGGTCGCGGAGTTGCTGGAGCGGACCGGCAAAGCCGATTTTGAAGAAGCCTTTGTGCAGCTTGCCTTTGTCCAGACGGAATTGGCAGAACCGGGAGCATTGGCATGAAATTCCTGCGCGTGGCTGGCACGGTCTACCGTAAAGAGATCACCGACTCCCTGCGCGACAAGCGCACCATGCTGGTGGTACTCGTGTCGGGTGTGCTGCTCGGGCCCTTGATGCTGATCGCGCTGTCGAGTCTTGTTGCCTCTATCGAATCCCATGCCGAAAGGCGTGAGGTCTTCGTCAGTGGTCTGGCCCATGGGCCGAGCCTGCAGAACTTTCTTGAGCGTCAGACCTGGCTGGTCAGAGAGGCTCCGGCTGACTTTGAAGCGCTCTTGCGATCATCCAAACTGGGAGATCCGGTCGTCTTGTTGCCGACCGACTTTGAAGTGGCCATCGAACGGGGTGAGGCGCCGGTGGTGGAAGTTGTGAGCGACAGTGCCAACCGGCAAAGCAGCTCGGCACTGGCGCGCGTGCTGCAACTGCTCAATGGCTTCAATCGCGAACGTGCCGGCTTGACGCTGGCCACGCGCGGTGTATCAGGCGCGGTGCTGGAGTCCATGCAGGTGCAGGAGCGTGACCTGGCGAGTACGCAGACGCGCTCCGCACAGCTTACCGGCATGTTGCCGTTCCTGGTCATGCTGGCGGTGTTGTATGGCGCGCTCAATGCTGCCATGGATACGACAGCGGGTGAGCGTGAGCGCGGGTCGCTGGAGCCGCTGGTCATGAACCCGGCCCATGCGCTGGTGCTCGTGCTTGGCAAGTGGGGCGCCGTCGCCAGTGTCGGGATGCTGGTTGCGCTACTCAATTGCCTGAGTTTCATTCCGGCGCAGTGGCTCTTGCGCAGCGATGCCCTGCAGGCCATGTTCCAGTTTGGCTCGCGCGAGGTCGTGTTGTTCCTGTTGCTTCTGCTGCCCTTCGCAGCAGCCCTGTCGGCGCTCCTGATGGCGATATCGATTGTCTGCAAGAGCGTCAAAGAGGCCCAGGCCAGTGCAACCTTTCTGGTGTTGGCCATTTCACTGCTGCCCTTGATGACGCTGTTCAATCAGAGTGGCGAGGCACCCTGGCACCTGTGGGTGCCGGCACTGGCCCAGAACACCTTGATGACGCGCGTTATCAAGGGTGAGGATCTGACGCTGCTGCAATTTGGCGTGCCATTTCTGGTTTGTGTGATTTTGACGGCCGCAGCCTTGTGGTTTGTCGCTCATCATTTGAGGCGAACGGCTGTCAAGTGAATTCGGGTTTGCCCTAGGTCGATCAGACCTAGGTTTTCGTTGTGGTCTAGCGCTTATGTACCTACACTATGAAACGGGTTGCATAAGAGCTATATCTGTCGGAGACCAGGATGCCAAACAATCAAGCAAAAGCCTCGCGGCGCGGATTTTTTCTTTCTGCTTCAGTGGCAGGGGCCGCAGTGGCCTCAACGGCGTGGCTGAAGGCGCCAGTGCCAACTGCACTTTCGCAGCTGCCCAAACCTGCTCCCGAAAAAGGCGGCGGCTACAGCTTGAGCGAACACGTCAAGCAGTACTACCAGACCACGCGCGTCTGATGCCTGTCCTCATTTCTCGCAGGAGACTTTCATGCTGTTGAAAAAGAAGCCGGGCGCCTTCAGTGCTGGCGCGCATTCTTCCTTCGTCCACGGGCTGCATCGTGGTTTGTCGCAGGCTTTGCCGACGATGGACCGGCGCGATTTTTTGCGCCGCTCCGGCCTGGGTGTCGGCGTTGGCCTTGCGGCGTCGCAACTGGCGCTGGTCAAACGAGCCAACGCGGCGCCTGGCGGCGTGGCGGTCGGTGACGGCAAGATCGAGGTCAAACGCACCGTCTGCACCCATTGTTCGGTCGGCTGCGCGGTCGATGCCGTCGTGGAGAACGGTGTCTGGGTACGCCAGGAACCGGTCTTTGACTCGCCCATCAATCTTGGTGCGCACTGCGCCAAGGGCGCCGCGCTGCGTGAACACGGACACGGCGAGTTCAGGCTGCGCTACCCGATGAAGTTGGTGAATGGCAAGTACCAGCGCGTCAGCTGGGACACCGCATTGAGTGAGATCAGCACGAGGATGATGGAACTGCGCAAGGCCAGCGGTCCGGATTCGATCTACTGGGTTGGTTCCTCCAAGCACAACAACGAGCAGGCCTATCTGCTGCGCAAGTTCGTCAGTTTCTGGGGCTCTAACAACTGCGACCACCAGGCCCGCATCTGCCACTCCACCACAGTGGCCGGTGTTGCCAACACCTGGGGCTATGGTGCCATGACTAATTCGTACAACGACATGCAAAACAGCAGGTGTGCGATGTACATCGGCTCCAACGCAGCCGAGGCGCACCCGGTCAGTTTGTTGCACATGCTGCACGCCAAGGAGAACGGCACCAAGATGATTGTGGTGGACCCGCGCTTTACCCGCACGGCAGCCAAGGCGGATGAGTATGTGCGGATCCGTTCCGGCTCTGACATCCCGTTCCTGTTTGGTGTGCTGTACCACGTCTTCAAGAACGGTTGGGAAGACAAGAAGTACATCAGTGACCGCGTCTACGGCATGGACAAGGTGAAAGAAGAGGTGCTTGCCAAATGGACGCCGGACAAGGTTGAAGAAGTTTGCGGTGTGAAAGAGGCTCAAGTGTTGCAAGTCGCAACCATGATGAGTCAGAACCGTCCCAGCACGCTGGTCTGGTGCATGGGACAAACCCAGCACACGATTGGCAACGCGATCGTGCGGGCTTCCTGCATCCTGCAACTGGCACTGGGCAATGTCGGAAAGTCCGGCGGCGGCACCAACATCTTCCGCGGTCACGACAATGTTCAGGGTGCGACCGACGTCGGTCCCAACCCGGATTCGCTGCCCGGCTACTTTGGTATCGTGGAAGGTGCCTGGAAACACTTTGCCAAAGTCTGGAATGTCGATTTCGAATGGATCAAGAAGCAGTTTGCATCGCCCGCCATGATGAGCAAACCCGGCATCACGGTGTCGCGCTGGATCGACGGCGTGCTGGAGAAGAACGAACTGATTGACCAGGACTCCAATCTGCGCGGCGTCTTTTACTGGGGTCATTCCCCCAACTCGCAGACGCGTGGCCTGGAGATGAAACGCGCCATGGACAAGCTCGATCTGCTGGTGGTGATCGACCCTTATCCATCGGCCACGGCGGCGATGGCGGCGATGCCGGGTAAGCCCGACGACCTCAACCCGAATCGCGCGGTCTATCTGTTGCCGGCCGCTACCCAGTTTGAAACCAGCGGCTCGGTGACGGCATCGAATCGTTCTTTGCAATGGCGCGAAAAGGTGATCGAACCCTTGTGGGAAAGCCGCAGCGACCACATGATCATGCAGCAACTGGCCGACAAACTGGGCTTTGGCAAGGAGTTGTCGAAGAACTTCAAGATGCAGAAGGTCCATGGCATGGATGAGCCGGTGCCCGAGGACATTCTGCGCGAGATCAACGCTTCCTTGTGGACCATAGGCTATACCGGCCAGAGCCCGGAGCGGTTGAAAGCGCACATGCGCAACATGCATCTGTTCGACGTCAAGACCTTGAAGGCCAAAGGCGGCAAGGACAAAGAGACCGGCTACGACTTCACCGGAGACTATTTTGGTCTGCCCTGGCCTTGCTACGGCACGCCTGAACTCAAACACCCGGGTTCGCCCAATCTTTATGACACCTCCAAGCACGTGATGGATGGTGGTGGCAACTTCCGCGCCAATTTCGGTGTGGAACGCGATGGCGTCAACCTGCTGGCCGAGGACGGTTCGCACTCGCTCGGTGCCGACATCACCACCGTCTACCCCGAGTTCGATCATGTGCTGCTGAAGAAACTCGGCTGGTGGGACGATCTCACCGAGGCCGAGAAGAAGCTGGC
>CAIVLG010000142.1 GCA_903906695.1 uncultured beta proteobacterium
CGGCAACGGCACGTCGGCCAGTGCCACGGTGACGGTCACAACGTCGTCGGGCGGCATTCCCGCTTCTGAACGCGCTGTGCTGGTCAATCTATACAACTCGACAAATGGCGCATCCTGGATCAATAATACTGGCTGGATGGGTACTGCGGGGACGGAATGCACTTGGTATGGCGTTACGTGCGATGGTTCGCAAAGCCATGTTAACGCTATCTCCTTAGCCAGCAACCACCTTGTTGGCACCTTGCCTTCGCTCAGCGGGCTGACGGCTTTGCAAGTCTTTGTTGTCAACAATAACCAGTTGACGGGCTCAATCCCTTCACTCAGCGGACTGACGGCATTGCAAACCTTTTCTGTCGGCCATAATCAGTTGTCGGGATCGATCCCCTCGCTAAGCGGGCTGACGGCTTTGCGATTTATTGAGGGCGACATTAACCAGTTGACCGGGTCAATCCCTTCACTCAGCGGACTGACGGCATTGCAAACCTTTTCTGTAGGCAGTAATCAGTTGACGGGATCAATTCCCTCGCTCAGTGGACTTACAGCATTGCATTTTTTTGAAGTCGCCGGCAATCGGTTGACGGGATTAATCCCTTCCCTCAGCGGACTGACGGCATTGCTCGTTTTCGATGTTCAAGCTAACCAGTTGACGGGATCAATTCCTTCGATAAGCGGGCTGACGGCTTTGCAACTCTTTATTTTCCAAAATAACCAGTTGACGGGATCGATCCCTTCGCTCAGCGGACTGACAGCTTTGCAATTTTTTGTTGCCGCTGGTAATCAGTTGACCGGGCCAGCACCAACTCCGCCAACTTCACTGGTCGCGGGGAGAAGCACCCTATGCGGCAACAGTTTGTTTTCCAGCGGAAACTCGGCTATTGACGCTGCCTGGGTGACTGCTACAGGTGTTGACTGGCTAGCTTGTCAAGCAGTCATTGTTCCGCCAGTCTGCACCTTGACAGCAAACCCAGCCTCCATATTTTCTGGTGGTTCAACTACCCTGGCTGCCAGTTGTACGCCCGCAGCGACTTCCTATGCCTGGACCGGTGGCTCTTGCGCTGGCATGACTGGCGCAAACTGTACCGTAACGCCTACGGCGACCACCACCTACACGGTGGCCGGCAGCAATAGTGCCGGCGCTGGTGCGTCCGCCAGTGCAACAGTGACCGTAGCGGTAACGCCGCCCGTCTTTGCGGCTGGGCTTTATGACGGCATCTACCAATGGTCATCAAGCCACTACCTTTCCATCCACCAACATGGGTCCCGCATCATTGCCACGATCTATTTCAACGATGATGGAAGTTTCAATTTCAACTCTTCTGATAGCCATGTTTTACCAGTTCCACAACTGGATGTCTTTGATCTTCTGAACGGACCGCTTACTGGCTCCAAGGCAACCATTTCCGGTACCAGATTCCACCGGACTTGCAACGAGACTTATGACTTTGCCTTTAGCGACAGCGGCAGTATTACCGTGACCAAAACGGGTGTCAGCAACACTGCAGCAGCGGATTTGGCGGGCATTTCCTGCGCGGCGATCACTGATCCGATTGGGACTGTGCTGATCGTGCCGAAGATATTGTTTTAGAAGTTGCGTCTGAATTCAATCCATCAAAGGGGACAGAATGAAAACATCATATTGGAATACTTGGCTGGCTTCGAGTGTCTTTGGTTGGTTCCGGTGGCTGGCACTGGCTTGCCTGTTGTCTGGGGCAGCAAGTTCCGCCTTGGCAGCTAAGACCTATACCGACAACGGTGATGGCACCGTTACCGACACGACCACGGGGCTACAGTGGATGCGCTGCGCGGTGGGACAAACTTGGTCGGGTAGCACCTGTACCGGGACGGCAAGCACCTATAACTGGGCTCAGGCCAATGCGCTGACGGGAACTGTGACGTATGCGGGGCAAAGCGACTGGCGGCTGCCTAACATTCGCGAATTGCAGACAATTGTGGATCCGGCGCGTTACAACCCGGCAATCGACACAGCTGCTTTTCCGAATACGCCCGCGTCGTATTTCTGGTCGGCCTCGGGCGTTGCCAACTATCCTGACTTCGCGAGATATGTCTACTTCTACTATGGCTATGCTGGCTATTACAGTAAGAACAACACCTATCCGGTGCGCCTTGTGCGCGCCGGCCAGTCTCTTGGCCTTTTGGATGTTGCCAGACCCAGCACCGACTATATCGATCAGGGCAATGGCACGGTGACTCACACGCCCACCAGTCTGGTGTGGCAGCGTTGTGCGGTGGGGCAGACTTGGACGGGCAGCACTTGTAGCGGCACGGCGAGTACTTTCACTGGTGACGCAGCCAAGGTGTTGACCAGCACATTTGCAGGGCAAACCGACTGGCGGGTACCCACTGAGGAGGAACTTCTCAGTTTGGTGGACTACAGTCGATATTCACCCGCTATTAACCCCACGCTGTTTCCGAATACGTCCGCGTCGTATTTCTGGTCGGCCTCGGCCGATGCCTACAGTTTTAGCTACGCGTGGAGTGTTCGCTTCGACGATGGCAGTGCCTGGAACAGCGATAAGTCCCACGCCTACCAGGTTCGCTTTGTGCGTGCCGGACAGTCATTCGACTCTTTTGCTCTCACCGTTGCCAAAACGGGTTCTGGCGCTGTCACCAGCAGCCCTGCAGGTATCGACTGCGGTACCACCTGCAGCGCCAACTTCAATAGCGGCACCATAGTGACGCTGACAGCTACCCCTGCTGCTGGCAACACCTTCGGCGGTTGGAGTGGGGCCTGCACTGGAACCGGCAGTTGCATCGTCGCCATGAGTACCAATCAAAGTGTGACCGCTACATTCAATGCGATCATTCCAGCTGTTTCCCTTACACCTGTGTCCCTGTCCTTTGTGCCTCAAGGCGTTGGCACGACAAGCGCAGCGAAAACAGTCACCGTCACCAACACAAGCGGGGCAGTGGTGAACATCGCAAGCATCGTGGCCAACGGAGACTTTGCCAGAACCACAACCTGTGGCGCGACTCTTGCACCGTCTGCAAGTTGCACCATAGATGTCACGTTTGGCCCAACAACGGCTGGCACTTACCTTAGCAGTCTTGTCATTACCAGCAACGCCGCCAGCAGCCCCAATACTGTCAGCCTGAGCGGCACCGGAACGGTCGCAAGCACATCGCCCGTCTGCTCCCTATCTGCAAGCCCTTCGTCGATCTTCGCAGGTGGCTCCTCGACCCTTACCGCAACTTGCAGCCCAGTTGCCACTTCTTATGTGTGGACCGGGGGTACATGTGCTGGCACGGCGACTGGCACTTGCACCGTGACCCCAGCCACAACCACCAGCTACACCGTGCAAGGCAGCAATGCTGGCGGCAACAGCAACATCGCGAGTGCCGGTGTCTCGGTAGTGGCTACGCCCCCGGTGTTTGCGGCCGGGCTCTACGACGGCATCTATCAGTGGTCATCAGGCCACTATCTGTCCATCCATCAGCATGGATCGCGCATCATCGCGACAATCTATTTCAATGCGGATGGAAGTTTTACCTTCCCATCGTCAGATGGACACGTCTTGGCAGTGCCACAGCTCGATATCTTTGACCTTCTGAATGGGCCGATCACTGGCAACATTGCGAAGATCACTGGCACCAGATTCCACAGGGCTTGTAACGAGTCCCACGATTTCGTCTTCGATGACAACGGCAACATCACTGTGACCAAGACCGGGGTTAGCAATGCGGCTGCGGCCGATTTGGCAGGCATTTCCTGCGCGGCAATTACCGATCCGGTCGGAACAGTCCTGATCGTTCCGAAAATATTGTTTTAGCGGCTTGCAAAACAAGGTTCGACCTTTTCTTTTTTCCGTTATTTGGAGGTAATTATGTTTCGAGCTCTCGTTGCATTTCTTGTTTTCTGCTTTCCCATTCTTGCCTTTGGTCAAGTGCCATTTCCGCAGCTACCGCAACCCATAACCACCTTCTCCTTGGAGGACAAGGATTGGGGTGTCGAGGCAACAACGACTCCAAAAAGAGGGCCGCTGTACCATGCGCCAACGCCCGCTTCGATTCCTGGCGCACGGGTGATAAAGACGCTTGAACTCAAAGGACTTCTCGAATCAAACAAAAACGTAGTCGTTGTCGATGTCCTCGATTCCAAAACAAGAACAACGATTCCCGGTGCGTTCTGGATGTATGGTGGTGGTGATGGTCAGTTCTTCGGCGCAGAGAAAAGTAGATTCGCCACTGCGTTAGAAAAACTTACCGGCGGCGACAAGACCAGACCGATTGTTTTCCTTTGTCTTGGCTCCGAGTGTTGGCTTTCTTACAACGCATCGCTGCATGCGCTCGAAGCTGGATATAAAGATGTTATTTGGTATCGTGGCGGTACTGACTCTTGGAAGGGCGCCAATCTTGAAAGCAAGAAGCCAGAAAGCATTAGTTGGTAGCCAGTGCCTGCATCGAGGGTTGTCGCATACGCTGGGTTTCGCAGTCGCTATTCACATTAATGCAGCCGCATGAGCGGCCCAAAATCCACCTTGCCATAGAATCCGCTAACTCGTTGGCGGGTCTGAATTGCAACCCAGAAAGAGGGTCTTCCCGTACGGGGGATCTGGGCAATCCCTCACAGCGTTACTGGAGGCTGGCATGAACTACAAAGAACTTATCACGATAGAGCCAGGGAAACGTGGCGGTAAGCCCTGTATACGCGGGTTGCGTATCACGGTTTATGACGTGTTGGATTACCTTGCAGCAGGCATGACGTCCACTCAAATCCTCGCGGATTTCGACTACCTGACGCCCGAAGATATACAGGCCTGCTTGGCCTACGCCGCTGATCGTGAGCATCACCAGCTTGTGGTGAATGCGTGAAACTCCTGTTTGACGAGAACCTTGCACCTTCGCTTGTCCCGGTACTGGCGGATATCTTTCCGCTGTCGGCACACGTCGCCCAGATTGGCTTGGGTGCAGCTCCGGATCGCGCGGTATGGGACTATGCCAGGGAACACCACTACACCTTGGTCAGCAAGGACTCCGATTTCCACGAGTTGAGCCTGCTGCACGGTGCCCCGCCAAAGGTGGTCTGGATTCGCCGTGGAAACTGCTCCACGCGTCAGATTGAGTTCATCCTGCGCAACAAGCTCGACGACGTCCGGTCGTTGGTGGGCGACCCAGAATCCACCTATCTCGTCATTTTGTGAGTTTGATGGGCAATGCATCAGCGAGCACTTTCATACACCGGAGCCCGCGCCGGCCCACGCCCAAAGTCAATCGGGTTGGCATCGGCATTCGTGCAACTGGGCAGATATTCACCCCAACGACCCGAACATCCCGGTGAATTTCGCCACTGCCTCATTCACGACAAAGTCGGGGGCGCTTTCCAACTTTCGCGCACCGCGTGCGGCCAGATCCACGGGACGCGTCATGCTCATGATGGCCACACCCTGGGTTTTGCAGCCACTGTTCATCAAACTCACGGTAAAGCCAGCCACGCGTGCATAGTTGGCGCCTTGGCTGATGGGTGCCACGTAGCTCACGCCTGCCATGCGGTTGAAAGCGGCGGACGAGATCACCAGGCAGGCTCGCATGTCGCCCTGCATCTCGTGACCCACGACAGGATTCAGGTTGACGCGGACGATGTCACCCCGGTCAAAGACGCGAGTCACGGCGGTAGCATCTCATTGCCGACAGGGGCAATAGCCTCCCAGGCGGCCAGGTCCGCTGGCAGCGGCGCCTTGGAGTCGCACTCGGCCAACATGTCTGCCAGGTGATATTTGTTGCGCGCCTTGGATTCAATGATCAACTTACCATCGGATTCCTTGGCTTCCACTGCTTGCCCGGCCGAGAAACCCAAGTGCTCGCACAGGGCGCGTGGGATGGTCAGCCCAACGCTGTTGCCGAATCGGATCAGGGTGAGTTCCATGTTTTGTCTCAAGGTTGAACGAGCGTCAAATTGTATTTGACGTCTCCAATACTAGCCATGGAATCGATTCGTCTTGTCGCGATCGAGCATTTGACCTGATCGCCATACAACTCTAAACTACGTGATTACTGTAATCACATTATGAGGACCTTTTATGTCGACCATTAGTTCCGCACGTGACATCAAACTGGTGGCTGTGGGCAACTCGCGGGGGGTGCGTTTGCCGCGTGAGCTGTTGCGCAAATACGGTATTTCAGACGTCTTGGTGTTGGAAGAGCGCTCTGAAGGCATTTTGTTGCGCGGTACCTCTGGGGCCAAGCTGACACTTGATCAGACCTTTGCTGAAATGGCGCAGGCCAAGGAGGACTGGAGCGACTGGGATGGCGCGGCCAACGATGGCCTGGGGACCTTGAAATGGTGAGTGCGCGCTCTGACAAGGTGTTGCGCTACGGCCTTTACTGGGCTGCGCTGGATCCGACACGCGGCAGTGAGATCGCCAAGACCCGCCCGGTGCTGGTGGTCAGCCCCGACGCCATGAACCAGCGCGTTGACACGGTCGTTGTTTGTCCACTGACCAGTCAGCTGCATCCGCATTGGGCCAGCCGTGTCGCTTGCCATTGTGCGGGTCAAGCGGCAGAAGTGGCGGTGGATCAAATTCGCGCGATCAGCAAGTCGCGCTTGGGCAAAAGGCTGGGGAAAATTGATGCCCTGACCGCGTCCGAGGTGCGCTCGGTGATTCGCTTGCTGTATGCCGAGAGTTGAGTTGCCTCGACAAGCCGATCCCTACAATTCTGCCCATGAAAACGATCCGATTGAGAGCCGGCAAGGAGCGCTCGCTGCTGCGTCGCCATCCCTGGATCTTTGAGTCCGCCATTGCCAGGGGCGCAGCCGATGTGGGTGAGACGGTACGGGTGGAGTCGCACGAAGGCCAGTTTCTGGCCTGGGCGGCTTTCAGCCCAGTATCCAAAATCCGGGCCCGGGTGTGGAGTTTTGAAGAATCGCAGCGCATCGATGCTTCATTTTTCTCGCTGGCTTGCGCCAAAGCGGTCAGCGCCAGACAAAGATTTGACATTCAGAGTGACGCCTTGCGCCTGGTTCATGGCGAGTCCGACGGCTTGCCGGGCCTGATCGTGGACCGTTATGGCGATACGCTGGTGGCCCAGTTCCTCTTCTGTGGCGCAGAGCGCTGGAAAAGCGTGCTGACGGACGCGTTGTTGGCGGCGACCGGACTGTCAAAGATCTACGAGCGATCTGACGCCAGTGGTCGCGAGCACGAGGGTTTGCCCTTGATCGCAGGCTGGTTGCGTGGCCAGGGCAATACCGATCTGGTACTGCGAGAGCATGAATGGCAGTTGACTTTGAATATCGCCAGCGGGCACAAGACCGGTTTCTACCTGGATCAGCGTGACAGTCGAAAGAAGTTCTCTGAATACAGCCGGCGTCTCGCATTTGAGCGGGTGCTGAACTGCTACTGCTACACCGGGGGCTTTACCATGGCGGCGTTAAAGGGGGGTGCGCTCCACGTGACCTCCATCGACTCCTCTGGCGCGGCGCTGGAAAAGGCGGCGCTCAATCTGGAGTTGAATGGCTTTGAGGCTGGCCGTGCGACGTTCATGGATGCCGACGTGAATGCCTCGTTGCGTCAGTTTGGCGCCGCAGGCCAGACTTTTGATGCCATAGTCCTAGATCCGCCAAAGTTTGCACCGACTGTCGCACATGCCGAACGGGCGGCGCGTGCCTATAAGGACATCAACCGCCTGGCCTGCAAGATTCTCGCTCCCGGCGGTGTTTTGTTCACCTACTCGTGCTCGGGAGGTATCAGTCCCGATTTGTTTCATAAAATAGTAGCTTCGGCAGCCATTGACGCGCAGGTGGATGGTTACATCTGCGAGCGGATGGGAGCGGCGCCAGATCACCCGATGACGATCAATTTCCCGGAAGGCGAGTACCTCAAGGGCTTGGTCGTGATGCGCAAATAGCCTCCGATCAATTGACCGCTACACTCCCCTGCTTCTGAGAACTTTCAACCAACTGAAAAAGCGATGAGTCTCATCCCTGCAACGATCCTGACCGGTTTCCTCGGCTCGGGTAAAACGACGCTCCTGAAACGTGTGCTGCAAGAGGCGCACGGTCAGAAGATTGCTGTCATTGAAAATGAATTTGGCGAAGAAAACATCGACAGCGATATTCTGGTCTCCGATACCCAGGAGAGAATCATCCAGATGAGCAATGGCTGCATTTGCTGCACCATCCGCGAGGACCTGCGAGCCACCTTGCACGACCTGGCAGAAAAGAAGCGCAAGGGCGAGCTTGACTTCGAGCGGGTGGTGATCGAAACCACTGGGCTGGCCGATCCCGGACCCGTGGCGCAAACCTTCTTCATGGACGACGAGATCGCCGAGAGTTACCTGCTGGACTCGATTTTGACGCTGGTTGATGCCAAGCATGCGCAGACGCAACTCGACGAACGTCAGGAAGCGCGTCGCCAGGTCGGCTTTGCCGACCAGATATTCCTCAGCAAGACGGATTTGGTTGCTGGCGACGAAGTCAAGGCTTTGATGCACCGCCTGCAGCACATGAACCCGCGGGCCCCGCAAAAAGCCGTCCATTTTGGCGAGGTTGCGCTCAGTGCGGTGTTTGACTTGCGGGGTTTCAATCTAAATGCCAAGCTCGATATTGACCCCGAGTTTCTCAAGGAAGATGAGCAAGACCACGAGCATCATGAGCATGCGCCCGGCGAGCATTGCGACCATCCGTCACACGTGCATGGACAAGGACACCACCACGTTCACGATGACGATGTCAAGAGTTTTGTCTTCAAATCGGATCGACCGTTTGACCCAGCCAAACTGGAAGATTTCCTGGGCGCCATTGTCAATATCTATGGACCGCGCATGCTGCGTTACAAAGGTGTTCTTTTCATGACCGGTACCGAGCGTAAAGTGATCTTCCAGGGGGTCCATCAATTGATGGGCAGTGATCTGGGACCGATCTGGGGCAAAGCTGAAGCGCGTAACAGCAAAATGGTTTTCATCGGCATTGACCTGCCAAAGGATATCTTCCTGCAGGGCATGTCGCAGTGCCTTGTTTGAGACCAATTTGAAGCTACAGGCCGGAAATCAGATGTTGGTATCGATTTTGCAAATGATGGGTTTCCCGATGGGTAAACCTGTACACTCGCCCCCCAGCCCCAGCCAGCATGGCAGGCATTCGAAAGTTCGCAGCGAGGTGCCGGACTCCAAGGTGTCTGATCTGGCTCTGAGCGTCAGGAAAGAGGCCAATCGCGATGTGAAAGCGCAGACGATTTCTGCGAGGAGACCAGAAGTGAAAGCAAAGACCGGGAAAGTCAAAGTGTTAGCCCAAGCGACCAAGGTCGCCAAGGCGGTTGTCAAGGCAAGTGTGACGCCCAAGCTCAAGCCGGTCGGCAAGGTCAGTGTTGCGCCCAAGTCAAGCGGCAAGGCCGTGGTCAAAGGCTCAGGCAAGCCGTCCGTTGCAAAAGCGGCGACAGTCAAAGCGCGTCCGAGCAAGGCGGCCCTGATCGATGTGCGCCAACGCGACGCCAAGACCACATCAAAGACGGGCAAGGTCGTGCCGGTGAAAGTTGTCAAGGCGCTTGCAAAAGTCAAGGAAAAGGATTTAGTGAAACCGATGATAGAGAAAACAGCCACTTCGCAGGCGACTGCTGCAAAAGCCAAAGTCATGCCCGTGCTGGTACCCGCCAAGCCGGCGGCGCCCTCAGTTCCGGTCAGCGCTGGGGTGCCAGCCAGAGCGGGTCGTCCGTCGTCCCGACTTGCCCAACTGACGGTGCCCTCGATGGCACAGTCGGTGGCGTCAACAGCGGCCAAGGCCAGTTTTACGCAGACCCCGTCTGCTCCACTCATTGTTCCTCCGCTTGCGTCGGTCATCAAAAAGGACCCCAAGTTGGCCAATAACTGGAAAACAAAATCAGCGGAGCAGATAACCGACGCCGAACTGATCGCAATGCCGGACGATGAGTACATGAACGAGTTCCAGATGGCTTTTTTTCGCCGCAGACTGCTGCAGTTGAAAAAGGACATCCTGAGCAATGCGGGTGAAACCACTGAGCATCTGCGCGAGGACACGGTGGTCGTGCCGGACCCCGCCGACCGTGCCACGATTGAGGAGGAGCATGCGCTCGAGTTGCGCACCCGGGATCGCGAGCGCAAGCTTTTGAAAAAGATTGAACAGTCGATTGCCCGCATTGATGCCGGTGACTACGGCTACTGCGACGAAACCGGCGAGCCGATTGGCGTCGGTCGGCTGCTGGCGCGCCCCACTGCAAATCTTTCACTGGAGGCGCAACAACGGCGCGAACTGAAGCAGAAGATGTTCGGGGATTGACGACCCGGGTATAGTGGCTTGCTAATTCGACATAAGCCTCATGGTGACTAAAGGTTCAGGTTCTGGTGGTCTGATGTCCAAGATGTTCAAGTTCGTTCGTCATCCGACGAAGGACTGGTCAGAACTGGACAGTATTGGCGCCGAGCCCGAGTCAGAGTACGAGCGCGGTTACAGCAAACAATCGCTCAAGGAAATGATTGAGCGCAAGCGACAAAATGATTTTGTGCGCCGACGCGAATTTGACGAGTTGCGCAAGTTGCGTCGCAATGGCCCGGCGATCAGTGCGGAATCGACTGGACGACCTTCCTTTTTTCAAGGCACCACGACCACCTCCAACCTCGAGGACCGGGCCATGACGATCAAGAAGATCGATGAAATTGAAGCCCAGATGTCCAAGCAGTGGTGGAAGGGTAAGCAAGACGGTGTCAAGCCTGCAGAGGCCGCTTATCCGGTTTCAGCCAAACCGCCTCAATCGCAGGGGGACCAGTGGTCCAGGACCGGGGCAGCCAAGGGCGAGTTCAGTCCGATCACGAGCGTGCAGCCCACACCGGAGATGGGTTTTGATCAAGGGCAAAGCACTGATTTTGATGCCACGCGACCGGGTGTCTCCGCGCCTGGAGACATTGAGGCGGCCGAAAATCGGCGTCAAGCAAAGCCAGCGAAAAAGCCCGTCAGCAAGTACGGAGACTCCAGCATAAGTGGATTCTCACCATCCAAACTGTTTTCCATCGAGTTGGGAGACAGTCTTGCGGACACCGAGATGGAGGAGGCGGCGATCCGGTTTGCCAATGGTGACGATGCTGGCGCCGAAGCCTGTCTTCTGACGGCCCTGAAGTTGGAAGATGCTCGGCCGGAAGCGGCCAATGGATGGGCTGCTGCCTTGTTTGACCTCTATCGTTCCACCGGACAGCATGGCAAATTCGATCAAGTTGCAGCGGGGTATGCAGAGCGCTTCGGCTATGCCGCGCCACAGTGGTTCTCGACACCCGATTTGCTTGAGGAAAGGGCTGGCAACCCGGCGTTCGAGCAGGTTTCTCTCTCCAAGCAAACCAGTCCGGCCATTTGGGAATGTCCTGCTCAACTTGATTTGCAGACTTTGCACGATCTGCGCGCCAGTTTGGCGCACGCACCTGAGCCCTGGCATCTGAACTGGAATCGGTTTAAGGCGATTAGGCCCGAAGCAGTCGAGGGCATGGCTGATTTGTTTGCGCAGTGGTGCGTGCAACCCGTCATACTGCGCTTTGAGGGCGCCGAGGTGCTGGATAAGACCCTCAAGTCGCTGACGCTTTCTGGCGACAAGTCGGTTCCTGCGGTTTACTGGAGAATGCGTCTGGATGCACTGCGCATCATGCGATTGCAAGACGAGTTTGAATTGGCGGCGCTGGAGTTCTGTGTGACCTATGAGGTCTCGCCGCCGCCTTGGCAGAATGCCCAATGCGAGTACCTGGTTGAGCGTACGATTCCAGGCCTGTCGCGCAGTCAGACCGATGAGTTTGAGCCCAATGCCATGTACGAGTCTGATTCGCAACGCGACAATGCGCCGACCGAACCGATGGCGTTTGATGACATCTCCGCTTCCGTCATTGAACTTTCCGGCGAGGTTCTGGGCGATGCAAGCGAGGCCTTGAACAAACTTCAGGCCGGCCTGAGGGACGCCAATCGCCTGGTGATTACCTGTGACAGCTTGATCCGGGTTGACTTTGCCGCGGCCGGCAGCATTCTGAACTGGGTTGCAGCGCGTGAGTTGGAGGGTCGCCATGTCCAATTTCGGGATGTTCCGCGACTGGTCGCTGCGTTCTTCAACGTGATTGGTGTCAGCGAACACGCCCGCGTCATGCTGCGCACCAGTTGAGCTCTAGGACCGACTGGAATGGAACAATTTCACGGTACAACCATCATCAGCGTGCGACGCAAAACCGCAGACGGCAATCAGGTGGCGATCGGCGGTGATGGGCAAGTCACGCTTGGAAACATCGTGGTCAAAGGTACGGCGCGCAAGGTGCGCAAGCTCTATCACGGCAAAGTGCTGGCTGGCTTTGCGGGAGCCACCGCTGATGCATTTACCTTGTTTGAGCGCTTCGAGGCGAAACTCGAAAAGCACCAGGGCCATTTGGTCCGTGCCGCCATCGAACTGACCAAAGACTGGCGCACGGACCGGGTGTTGCGGCGTCTGGAGGCGATGCTGGCGGTGGCGGATATCGACGCTTCACTGATCATCACCGGCAATGGCGATGTGCTGGAACCCGAGAATGGTATTGTGACGATCGGTTCGGGCGGCGCCTACGCACAGGCTGCCGCAATTGCCTTGCTCAACCACACCGAGATGTCGGCGCCAGCCATTGTCAAGCGTTCACTGGAGATTGCCGGTGAACTGTGCATCTACACCAACATGAATCACACGGTCGAAACCCTTCCATGACGCCCCAGGAAATTGTTGCCGAACTCGACAAGCACATCGTTGGTCAGCAGCAGGCCAAAAGGGCGGTTGCCATCGCCCTGCGCAATCGCTGGCGTCGTCAACAGGTGGAGCCCGGCCTGCGCGGTGAAATCACACCAAAGAATATTCTCATGATTGGCCCGACGGGGGTGGGAAAAACTGAAATTGCACGACGCCTGGCGCGGCTTGCCGATGCTCCTTTCATCAAGGTTGAGGCCACCAAGTTCACCGAAGTCGGCTACGTTGGCAAGGACGTCGATACCATCATTCGCGATCTGGCTGACATTGCCGTCAAGCAGACCCGTGTCGCTGAGACGAAAAAAGTGCGCGCACGCGCTGAAGATGCGGCCGAAGACCGGGTGCTCGATATTTTGATTCCACCGCCGCGCGCCGAGTTTGGGACGCTTGCAAGCTCCGAGCCCGAGAGCGCAGCGCGTCAGGTTTTTCGGAAAAAATTGCGTGAAGGCCAGTTGGCCGAGCGTGAGATTGAAATTGACGTGGCACAGACCGCGCCGCAACTCGAAATCATGGGCCCGGCCGGGATGGAGGAAATGACGGAGCAACTGCGCGGCATGCTTGGCCAGATCGGCCAGTCAAAGCGGCAGACGCGCAGACTCAAGATCCGCGAAGCCATGAAATTGTTGGTTGAGGAAGAGGCCGGCAAACTGGTCAATGACGAAGAAATCAAAATACAAGCGCTGCAAATGCTGGAGCAAAACGGCATTGTCTTCATCGACGAAATTGACAAGGTGACTTCGCGCTCCGAGGGTGGTGGCGCAGAAGTTTCGCGACAAGGTGTGCAGCGCGATCTGTTGCCGCTGGTCGAGGGCACCACGGTATCCACCAAGTACGGCATGGTCAAGACCGATCACATTCTGTTCATTGCCTCTGGCGCGTTCCACCTGAGCAAACCGAGCGACCTGATACCAGAGTTGCAGGGCAGGTTTCCGATTCGGGTCGAGTTGCAATCGCTGCTGGTGGATGACTTTGTCGCGATACTGACGCAAACGCATGCCTCGTTGGTCAAGCAATATCAGGCTTTGCTGGCTACGGAAGACGTATTCCTCGAGTTTCACGAGGAGGGCATCAGACGCTTGGCGAACATTGCGTTTGATGTCAATGAACGAACCGAAAATATTGGCGCGCGCAGACTCTCCACGGTGATGGAGCGCTTGCTCGATGAGGTCAGTTTCGATGCTGCGAACCTCGGCGGGCAGACGATATCGATCGACGCAGCGTACGTGGACGCAAGGCTCGCCGAACTAAGCCGCAACGAAGATCTTTCAAGGTACATCCTGTAGCCTTGCGGGACAGATCTTTAGCTCTGTCCCCAACTCGAAACGGGATGTTCCCTTGCGGGACAGATCGTTATCTCAGTCTGTCGTCACCGATTCAAGCATCACTTTCATAACTAACGCTAAGTGCTTAATTTTGAACGATTTTTGCTTTGATTAAACTTCAAAATAAGTTCTAAGTCCTTGATTTCATTGAAAAATATTTGCGAGCAGGGCTTGCATCGAGTGTTTTTGCTGGTACAGTGCAAAAAAGTGCAATTAAGTGGTGAAAAGTGTATTTGCACTTTGGCTTTTTGTATGTTTCTGCAAGTAGAGGGTGTACTGCCGTGTTTCAAGGGGCGTCGTCGTTAAGTCTGGATGGCAAAGGCCGGTTGTCTGTGCCGACCAGGCACCGTGATGTCCTGAGTGCCTCTGCGGCTAGGCAACTGACGGTAACCAAGCATCCGCATGGCTGTTTGATGCTCTTTCCGCGCCCCGAGTGGGAGAGGTTTCGCGAACGCATTGCTGCATTGCCAATGTCGGCGCAGTGGTGGAAGCGGATCTTTTTGGGCAATGCCTTGGATGTTGAGATTGACGCCACCGGTCGTGTGCTGATCTCACCCGAATTGCGTCAGGCGGCAGGGATCACCAAGGACACCATGTTGCTAGGCATGGGCAACCATTTTGAGTTGTGGGACAAGGCGACATACGACGATCAGGAAGCCAAGGCGATGCAGGGCAACATGCCCGATGTCTTCAAAGAATTTTCGTTCTGAAGGTCAGCGGTGGATACCCCATGGAAACACACCACCGTACTGTTGAATGAAGCGGTCGATGCGCTCTTCACCAATCCGGACGCTGCGCCAGCCGATCAAGATGCGAGCGTGCAAACCTACGTAGACGGCACCTTCGGGCGCGGTGGTCACGCCCGGCTGATTCTTTCCAGATTGGCGTCGCAAGGTCGTCTGATCGCGTTTGACAAGGATCCTGATGCATTGGCTGAAGCACTGCTCATCGGTGATCCGCGCTTTTCGATCCGACACCAGGGCTTCACACATCTGGCAGAACTCCCGGCGGCAAGTGTTGCCGGCGTGTTGCTTGATCTGGGTATTAGCTCGCCCCAAATCGACAACCCGATACGCGGTTTCAGTTTTCGGCTTGATGGCCCGCTTGACATGCGCATGGACAGCACGCGGGGAATCAGTGTGGCGAAATGGCTGGAGACGGCCGAACTTGACAAGATTGCGGAGGTGATTCGTGACTACGGTGAAGAACGGTTTGCTGGCGCCATTGCAAAGGCGATTGTTGCTCGCCGACAGGAACGGGGCCCCATTTCAAGCACCACTGAATTGGCCAAGCTCGTGGCTGACACGGTCAAAACCCGCGAGCCGGGCCAGAACCCTGCAACGCGCACATTTCAGGCTTTTCGGATTTTCATCAACGCCGAGCTTGAGGAGTTGCAACAGGCTTTAGCTGGGAGTCTGAATATTCTGAAGGCGGGAGGCAGGCTGGTCGTGATCAGTTTTCATTCCCTTGAAGACCGGATCGTCAAACAGTTCATCGCGCAAAATTCGCGTGACGAATATGACCGGCGTGCGCCATTCGCTGCACCCCGGGTGATGAAGCTAAGGGCGTTGCACCGAATCAAGCCCGGCGCGGCCGAAGTCGCAGCCAACCCGCGCTCGCGCAGCGCGATCATGCGCGTCGCACAAAGGACGGCGGCATGAGCAGATTTAACTTCTTTTTGCTGCTGGCGCTGCTGGGAAGTGCGCTCTATCTGGTGAATGTGCAGTACCAGTCGCGCCAGCTCTATTCCGAGCTCGACAAAGCGCGTTCCCGGGCGCGGGAGATAGAGACCGACAACGAACGTCTGCAAGTGGAGAAACGGGCCCAGGCGGCGGCGCTGCGCGTGGAAAAGCTGGCCAAGGAGCAACTCCAGATGCGCACTGTCACGCCTGCCATCACGCACTATGTGACTTACAGCGCAGCGCTTTCTTCCCCGGCACGCTCCGTCGAGTCGGTGGCAACCACACGCGACTCTGGTGTTGTAGGGCGGATTCAATGAGCCGCAGCATTGCTTACACATCGAGTCCTCTGCTGGCCAGTCCGACCCCGGTCTGGCGCAGCAAATTTATCGTCGCCGCGATTGCCCTCGGTTTTGTCGGGCTGGCCTGGCGCGCCGCTCACATTCAGGTGTTTGCCAACGAGTTTTTCCAAAAACAGGGTGAGGTGCGTTTTGCCAGAACGCTTGAATTGCCAGCCAATCGCGGCCGAATTCTGGACCGCAATGGTGTCATCCTGGCCTCCAGCGTCCCGGCGCCCAGCATTTGGGCGATTCCTGAAGATATCGAGCATGATCCAGCCCAATTGCAGACGCTGGCCTCCCTGCTCGAGATGCCGCCTGCCGAACTCAACAAGCGCTTGGAAAACGAAGACAAAACCTTTGTCTGGCTCAAGCGTCAGGTCAATGAGAGCGTGGCGCAAGACATCATGGCCCTGAAACTCAAGGGCATCTATCAGCGCAAGGAATACAAACGTCAATATCCCGAAGGTGAAGCGGCAGCGCATGTGGTCGGCTTTGCCAACGTCGAGAATATCGGTCAGGAAGGCATTGAACTCGCTTTTAACAAAGAGCTGGCCGGTCGCAACGGTTCACGTCGTGTCATCAAGGATCGCATGGGGCACGTCGTGGAGGATGTCGGTGAACAGATCGCGCCAGTTGACGGCCCCGACCTGCAGCTCAGCATCGACAGCAAGGTCCAGTTCTTTGCCTACCAAAAACTGCGTGACGCAGTGCTCGTCAATAAGGCCAAGGCCGGCAGCGTTGTGGTGCTCGATGTCGTGACCGGTGAAGTGCTGGCGCTTGCCAACTATCCCAGCTACGTGCCCGACAAGCGCCAGAATTTGAGCGGCGCGCAGTTGCGCAACCGTGCATTGACAGACACTTTCGAGCCGGGTTCGGTGATGAAGCCGTTCACCGTCAGCCTGGGGCTGGAGACTGGGCGCGTCACGCCGCAAACCCTGATCGATACCGGCGCCGGCAAGCTGACCATCACTGGCGCCACGATTTCCGATTCGCATCCGAATGGCGTGCTGACGGTCGAGGGCGTGATCCAAAAGTCGAGCAATATAGGCACCGCAAAAATCGCGATGCAGATGCAGCCCCGCGAAATGTGGGAGATATTCTCCAATGCCGGTTTTGGTCAAAAGCCGCAGCTCAGGTTCCCCGGTGCGGTGTCGGGCAAGTTGCGACCGTACAAGACCTGGCGCCCGATCGAGCAGGCCACCATGGCGTATGGTTATGGGCTGTCAGCGTCACTGTTTCAAATGGCGCGGTCCTACACGGTGTTTTCAAACAACGGCTTGATCATTCCGGTCACCATGCTCAAAAGCGCCGAGCCAGCCATCGGTGTGCCCGTGTTTTCAGTGCGCACTGCCGGCCAGATGCGTCACATGTTGCAATTGGCAGCCGGTCCGGGCGGTACCGGACAGAAGGCGCAAACCATTGGTTACTCGGTTGGCGGCAAGTCGGGAACCGCTTACAAGCAAATCGGCAAAGGTTATGGCAGCGCGGGAAACCGAAAATACCGGGGCTGGTTTGTGGGGCTGGCGCCGATCGAGAAGCCGCGCGTCATTGTGGGCGTGATGATCGATGAACCCGGTGCCGGGCAGTACTACGGTGGGGCCGTGGCTGCTCCGGTGTTTAGCGAAGTGGTGCAGCAGACCTTGCGCATGATGGGCGTTAGTCCCGACATGGCCGTCAAGCCTCAGATCGTTGCCAAGGCGGAAGAGGAAAGTTTCTGATGCTTGAGCTTCACGCCCCCATTGAAGCTGCCAACTGGCTGCGCAAGCGCGTCAGCGGGACGATTCAATGCGATAGCCGCAAGCTGCTGCCGGGGGACGGCTTTATCGCCTGGCCGGGCGCTGCGACTGACGCGCGCCAGCACGTGGCAGTGGCGCTGGCCGCTGGTGCCGCAGCATGCCTGGTCGAGTTGGATGGCGTCGAGCGCTTTGGGTTCAAGGAACCGGCTGTCGCGGTCTATCGGGGATTGAAGGCAGCCAGCGGACCGATTGCCGCAGCGTATTTCGAGCAGCCGTCGCAACAACTCGTGCTGCTGGCCGTGACCGGCACCAACGGCAAGACTTCGACCGTATGGTGGCTGGCGCAGGCCTTGTCGAACCTTACGCGCGTGGCGCCGGTTCCATGTGGCATGGTCGGCACCTTGGGCGTGGGGCGGCACGGCGATCTAGTGGCCACCGGATTGACCACCCCCGATCCCATACTGCTGCAACAAACCTTGAGAAGCTTCGTCAACGACGGGGTTAAGGCTTGCGCCATCGAAGCTTCTTCGATTGGTATTGCGGAACATCGTCTGGATGGGTGTCGCATCCGTACTGCCATATTCACCAACTTGACGCAAGACCATCTCGACTTTCATGCCAGCATGGAGGCTTATTGGCAGGCCAAGGCGCGGTTGTTTGCGTGGCCTGGACTGGAGGCGGCGGTCATCAATCTCGATGATCCCAAAGGCGTCGAGCTGGAGCGCAACTTGCGCGACAGCAAACTCGATCTTTGGACCGTGTCCTGCGTTGCCGAAGCGAGACTGCAGGCCCGCGACATCAGTTACGAGGAGCAGGGTTTGCGTTTCTCGATACGTGAGCGCGGTGCATCCGACGCGCGCAGTCGAGTGCTGCAAACCCGCTTGATCGGACTCTACAACCTGTCCAATTTGCTGGGCGTCATGGCCGCCATGCGTTCGATCGGCGTGCCGTTGGCGGCGGTCGTCGATGCCTGTGCCGATTTGACGCCTGTGCCGGGTCGCATGGAATGTATCACTCAGCCGGGCCAACCTTTGGTCGCGGTTGATTACGCCCACACGCCCGATGCTTTGGCGCAGGCCTTGCTCGCATTGCGGGGCGTCAGCCGTCAACGCGGCGGGCAGATCTGGTGCGTCTTTGGCTGTGGCGGTGATCGTGACGCGAGCAAACGACCCCTGATGGGAGCGATTGCCGCGAGCCACGCCGACCACGTCGTCGTGACCAGCGACAACCCGCGCAGTGAGCGGCCCGAGGCCATCATCAGTCAGATTCTGCTCGGACTGACGGGTCACGTGCCGGTTACGGTCGAACCGGACCGATCGCTGGCAATCGCTCAGACAGTGGCTCAGGCGGCGGCGCAGGATGTCTTGCTGGTCGCTGGCAAGGGTCATGAAGACTACCAGGAAGTGTCCGGCGAGCGCCTGCCATTTTCCGATCTTGAGCAGGTGCGCAGCGCTCTGAGTCGGCGAGTGGCGGCAAGCGTCGAGATGGAGGCGGCCCATGGATGAGATGCTGAGCCTGCAACAGGCACTGCAATGGTTGGGTCAGGCACGACTGGTGGCCCAAGCGGCGGCGCCCGCTGGCATCAGCTTGCGCCGCGTTCACACTGACAGCCGTAGCGTCGAGCCCGGAGACCTGTTCGTCGCCTTGCGCGGCGAGCGCTTTGATGGCAATGATTTTCTGGCCGACGCCAAAGCAAGAGGCGCGGCGGCGGCACTCTGCCAGGGTGATGCCGAAGATCGACTATGTGCGGCAGGCTTGCCCGGTCTTTTGGTGGCAGACACCAAACTGGCTCTCACCGAACTGGCAAGGAAGTGGCGCTCGCAATTCAGGTTGCCCGTGATTGCGGTCACCGGCAGCAACGGTAAAACCACTGTGACACAGATGATTGCCAGCATCTTTCGCGCCTTCAAGCCGAACGCATTTCTGGCCACTCAGGGCAATCTGAACAACGACATCGGCGTTCCTCTGACTGTGCTGCGTTTGCGAGCTGCTCACGAGCTGGCCGTGATTGAGCTTGGCATGAATCATCCGGGTGAAATTTCGGCTCTGGCCGCCATTGCGCAGCCGACCGTGGCGCTGGTCAACAACGCACAGCGCGAACACCTTGAATTCATGCTCAACGTGGCGGCAGTGGCGCAGGAAAATGGCTGCGTCATCGATGCGCTGCCAGCAGACGGGGTCGCGGTATTTCCGTCGGACGACGTCTTCAGCACGCTGTGGCGGAACAGGGCTGGGCAACGCAAGGTGCTTGGCTTCTGCCTTGGCGCCGAGGCTGCGGGCATTTCTGACATACGTTGCAGCACAGCTGTCTGGTCGGGCGACGTTTGGCAAGTGACGCTCGCAACGCCTGCGGGTCCGCTGCGCTATCAGTTGCCGATTGCCGGTTTGCACAACGTCAGAAACTCCCTGGCAGCGATCAGTTGTGCTTTGGCGGTCGGCGTTCCGCTGCAGGCCATCGCTCAAGGAATGGCCGTGTTTGAAGCGGTCAAAGGACGTTCGCGCACGCAGCGACTACAGATCGGTGGTCACTGCGTCACGCTGGTCGACGACAGCTACAACGCCAATCCTGACTCGGTACGCGCCGCCATTGAGGTGCTGGCAGGGCTGCCGGGACCGCGCCTGCTGGTGCTCGGGGACATGGGTGAAGTCGGCGATCAAGGTCCGCAGCTTCATGTTGAAGCCGGCGAATTTGCGCGCAGCCGAGGCATCGAGGCCTTGTTTACCGTGGGCGGTCTGTCGCTGGCTGCTTCAAGCAGTTTCGGCAGCGGTCGTCATTTTGGCGATTTCGAGTCGCTGCAGAAGGTTGTGCAGGCAGAACTTGCCGATTTCGGCAGCGTGCTGGTCAAGGGCTCGCGCTTCATGAAGATGGAGCGTGTGGTCGCGGCCATCACGGCGGTGGAAGATCAAGACGAGGAAGAATCTATGCGGCCCAGTGCCAGTCCCGGGAGGTCGCAATGCTCTTGAGCCTGGCTCAATGGCTGCAGTCCCTGTCGCCCGAATTCGGTCATTTCCGGGTCTTTCAGTACCTGACCTTTCGCGCCGTGATGGCGGCCCTGACCGCACTGCTGATTGGCCTCGTGTTGGGACCGCTGGTGATCCGCAGGCTCGCAGAGCTCAAGATCGGACAGCCAGTTCGCGGCTATGGCATGGCATCACACCTGGTCAAAACCGGCACACCGACCATGGGCGGAGCCCTGATCTTGTTGTGTATCGCGATCTCGACGCTGCTGTGGGCTGATCTGAGCAATCGCTTTGTCTGGATCGTGATGCTGGTCACGCTGGGGTTTGGTGCGATTGGCTGGACCGACGACTGGCGCAAAGTGGTCGACAAGAACCCTGAAGGCATGGCTTCAGGGGAAAAATACTTTTGGCAGTCGCTGATCGGCCTGCTGGCGGCGCTCTATCTGGTGTTCAGCATTTCGGAGAATTCCAATTGGCGTGTGCTGGAGCTCTTCTTCAAATGGGTGCAGTCGGGATTTGATCTGAACCTGCCGCCCAAGGCCGGACTTCTGTTGCCCTTCTTCAAGGAAATCAGTTATCCGCTCGGTGTGCTGGGCTTTGTGGTTCTGACCTATCTGGTGATCGTGGGCTCCAGCAACGCCGTCAATCTTACCGATGGTCTCGACGGTCTGGCCATCATGCCGGTGGTAATGGTGGGCGCCTGCCTCGGCGTGTTTGCCTACGTGACCGGGAGCGCCGTGTATTCGAAGTACCTGTTCTTCCCGCACATCCCGGGCTCCGGTGAGTTGTTGATTTTTACCTCGGCCATGACCGGTGCCGGACTGGCGTTCCTTTGGTTCAACACCTACCCGGCGCAGGTCTTCATGGGTGATGTCGGCGCACTCGCGCTGGGTGCCGCCTTGGGCACCATTGCCGTGATCGTGCGTCAGGAAATCGTATTGGCCATCATGGGCGGCATTTTTGTGGTCGAAGCGCTGTCGGTCATGCTGCAGGTCAGCTGGTTCAAATTCACCAAGAAGAAGTATGGCTCGGGCCGGCGCATCCTGAAAATGGCACCGCTGCATCACCATTTCGAAAAGAGCGGCTGGCCCGAGACGCAGGTGGTGGTCCGCTTCTGGATCATCACCATCCTGCTGTGCCTGGTCGGGCTGTCAACCTTGAAGCTGAGATAAGAATGACCGGCACGCCGTCCTACCTCAACGATCAGCACGTTCTGATCCTCGGGCTTGGTGTGTCCGGCTTGGCGATGGCGCGTTGGTGTGTGCGCGCTGGTGCCAAGGTGACGGTCGCCGACACGCGTGCTGAGCCACCGCAACTCGCTACCCTCAGAAAAGATCTGCCAGGGGCGCATTTTGTCGCTGGCTCCCTCGATGCTGCGCTAATGCAGGACGCGAAGTTGTGCGCCGTCTTCAAAAGTCCCGGTCTGACACCGTTTGAAGTTACTGCCATTTCCGAAGCTGCTCGGGCACACGGCATCACGATGGCCGGCGAGTTGAGTCTTTTCTCGAAAGCCTTGGCCCAGCTTCGGGTCACGCACGGCTACCAGCCCAAAGTGCTGGCTGTGACCGGTACCAATGGCAAGACCACCGTCACGTCACTGACCACAGAGCTTGTTCGCCGCGCCGGAAAGACGGTCGCAATGGCCGGCAATGTCGGCCCGACCCTGCTTGACACCTTGAGTGCGCGTCTTGATGCCGATACCTTGCCCGAGGTCTGGGTGCTTGAGCTGTCAAGTTTTCAGCTTGACGGGGAATCGAGCTTCGAGCCCAGCGCCGCAGCGCTGCTCAATATCACGCAGGACCATCTCGACTGGCATGGTTCGATGCAGCACTACAGCCGTGCCAAGGCCAACATTTTCGGGCAGCAGGCGCTGTTGATACTCAATCGTGAAGACCCGGTGGTGATGGGCTTGTTGAGCGCCGCCGGGCCGCCCCAAGGAGCGAAAGCCCCCTCGGGGGGTAGCGCTGCACATGCAATGGCAAGCATGGGGGTAACGCGATCAGGCCCAATTCGGATCAAGTCGCAGCGGTCGCAAGATCGAAATTACCTGACGTTCGGCGCTGATCGACCGACCCGTCCCGGCGACTTCGGCATGCAGGAGGTCAATGGCATGCTGTGGTTGGTGCGTGCACTGCCGTCTGACGAGACCAGCAAGAAATCAAGAAACAGTCAGCAGGATTTGCACCTTCAGCGCCTGATGCCGGCCGACGCCTTGCGCATTCGCGGTCGCCATAACGCGCTCAACGCGCTGGCCGCGCTGGCCCTCGGCCAGACGGCCGGTTGTGCACTCGGCCCCACGCTGTTTGGATTGCGCGAATACCGGGGCGAGCCGCACCGCCTGGAGTCGGTGGCGATTGTCAACGACGTAGAGTATTTTGACGACAGCAAAGGCACCAACGTGGGCGCTACCGCAGCGGCGCTGTCGGGCTTCGGTCCAGAGCGCCGCGTCGTTGCCATCCTGGGTGGCGAAGGCAAGGGACAGGACTTTTCGCCGCTGGCGCCGGTCGTCGCACGCCATGCCCGTGCCGTGGTGCTGATCGGGCGCGCTGCTTCAGAGCTCAAAGCGGTGCTAGGGCCGACGGGGGTCACGCTCACAGACGCCAGTTCGATGGAGCAGGCGGTGAGACAGGCCAGCACGCTGGCGCAGGCCGGAGACGCGGTGTTGTTGTCACCCGCCTGTGCCAGCTTTGACATGTTCGACAACTATGAGCATCGGGCACGGGCGTTTCTTGAGGCCGTCATGGAACTGGCCAACGCCGGCGCTGCGCAGACGGAAGGTGCCTTGTGAAAGCCGGGCTCAACGCCAGCGTCAGCGCACCAAAGCGCGTCGTCGCCTTCGACCAAGCGCTGCTTTGGGTGACCGTGACGCTATTGATTTGGGGCTTGGTGATGGTCTATTCGGCTTCGATTGCCATGCCCGAGAACCCGCGCTTTGCCAAGTACACCCACACCTATTTCCTAACCCGTCATGTGCTGTGGCTGCTCATGTCATTTGTTGCTGCCCTGCTGGCGTTCCAGGTCCCGGTGGCAGGCTGGGAAAAAGCAGCGCCCTGGCTGTTTGTGGTCTCGCTGGTACTGCTTGTCGCCGTATTGATACCGTACATCGGTAAAGTGGTGTACGGCGCGCGGCGCTGGATATCCGTCGGGCCGGTTGGCTTTCAACCGTCCGAACTGGCCAAGTTCGCTGTGTTGCTGTATGCCGCAGACTACATGGTACGCAAGATGGATGTGAAGGAGGATTTCTTGCGTGCCGTGGCGCCGATGGGGATGGCCGTGGCGGTGGTCGGCATGCTGCTGCTGGCCGAGCCCGACATGGGTGCTTTCATGGTGATTGCGGTGATTGCCATGGGCATATTGTTCCTTGGCGGCGTCAATGCCCGCATGTTCTTCCTGATCGCCACCGTGTTGTTGGTGGCGTTCGGTTTGATGATAGCGATGAGTGAATGGCGGCGCGAACGAATCTTCGCCTACCTCGATCCTTGGAGTGAAAAGAATGCCCTGGCCAAAGGTTATCAGCTGACGCACTCCCTGATCGCGATCGGACGCGGGGAAATATTCGGTGTCGGACTCGGTGGCAGCGTCGAGAAGTTGCACTGGCTGCCGGAGGCCCACACCGACTTTCTGCTGGCAGTGATCGGTGAAGAGTTCGGTCTGGTGGGTGTCGTCTGCGTCATCGGGTTGTTCCTCTGGTTGACCCGGCGCATGATGCATATCGGGCGCCAGGCGATCGCGCTGGACCGCGTTTTCGCCGGTCTGGTGGCGCAGGGTGTCGGTGTCTGGATGGGCTTTCAAGCCTTCATCAACATGGGTGTCAATCTTGGCGCGCTGCCGACCAAGGGCCTGACATTGCCCCTGATGAGCTACGGCGGATCGGCCATTCTGGTCAATCTGGTAGCGGTTGCCGTGGTGCTGCGGATTGACTTCGAAAGCCGCCTCTTGATGCGCGGAGGCAGGGTATGAGCTCGGTGTGCCTGGCGGCAAGCGTGGGGGTGCAATTTTCCGCCGGGCCGCCCCAAGGGAAATTGGCCCCCTCGGGGGGCAGCGACGACACGGCAGTGCGCAGCGTGGGGGTCGCACTGATCATGGCTGGAGGAACCGGGGGGCATATCTTCCCAGGCTTGGCGCTGGCGCAGGTTTTGCGTGAGCGTGGCTGGCGCGTGAGTTGGCTTGGCGGCACTGGCAGCGCAGCGCAGCCGAGCATGGAAAGTCGCCTGGTGCCGCCAAAGGGCTTCGACTTTGAGACGATTGACTTCAGCGGCGTGCGTGGCAAGGGTGCTTGGCCTCTGCTGGCCCTGCCGTGGCGCCTGCTGCGCGCCTGCTGGCAAAGCGTAGCGGTGTTGCGTCGCGTGCGACCGGACGTCGTGCTGGGCCTGGGGGGCTACATCACCTTGCCCGCCGGGCTGATGAGCGTGCTGATGGGTAAGCCGCTGTTGTTGCACGAACAGAACTCGGTCGCCGGCATGGCCAACAAATTGCTCTCTGTCGTGGCGAAACGAGTCTTTACTGCCTTTCCGGCCGACATCAAAAAAGGGCTCTGCGTCGGCAATCCCTTGCGCGCCAATTTCATCGGTGTCGCCGAGCCGTCCGTGCGTTTTGCCAATCGCCGTGGACCTTTGCGCCTGCTCGTGCTTGGCGGCAGCCTGGGCGCGAGGGCCTTGAATGATGTGGTGCCGCAGGCGCTGGCGTTGATCCCTCCGCAGCGGCGCCCGCTGGTGCTTCATCAAAGTGGTGTCACGCAGCTTGATGAGCTGCGTGCCAACTATTTGAGAGCCGGCGTGCAGGCGCAACTGACGCCCTTCATCGAGGATACGGCGCAAGCCTTCGCCGACGCCGATCTGGTACTTTGCCGCGCCGGTGCCAGCACCGTGACCGAGATTGCGGCGGTGGGTGCGGCAGCGCTGTTTGTGCCGTTTCCGTTCGCCGTCGATGATCATCAAACCCGAAACGCGCGCTTCCTGAGTGAACGCGGAGCCGCCTGGCTGGTCCCACAGTCTCAGCTGAGTGCCCGGTGGCTTGCCGACTGGCTGCAGGAAGCCGAGCGTGGTGTGCTATTGAAATGCGCACAGCAGGCCAGGAAACTTGAAAGGCTTGACGCCAGCAGCCAGATCGTCGCGGCTTGCGAGGAGTTGATTCGATGAAATGGGATATTTCCCCCACTCATACCCCCCCGCCCCGGTTATTGGGGTCGGGGCCCAAATTCGCCGCAGCGAAATTGGTGTCTGACCCCAATAACCGAAAGAGGGGAGCCCCATGTGGCCGCGTCTCTAAACCGGCCACGTTCCTCTCTGCATTTTTGACTCTGGGAGTCGGCGCTCCTGTTGTTGCCTCGGGTGTTCGATTGCCGTTTGCAAGCCAGCCCAACGTACTTTGGCGCGTGTACTTCCCTTGTTTTACACGCGGCCAAATGTGGCTCCCCTTTTCACCCCAGCGGGGGGTGAAAAGGGGCGGGGGGGATAAGGGGGGGGAATACTGCGCCTCACTGGAAGTGAAAGACGGAAGTGCTTCGGATCATGGCGATAGGGGATTGAAGACTCTCCGGGGGCAACTGCCATGAAGCACGCCATCAAACACATTCACTTTGTCGGCATTGGTGGCGTTGGCATGTCCGGTATCGCCGAAGTCCTGTTTCGCCAAGGTTATAGCGTCAGTGGCTCGGACCTGAGTGACAGTGAGACCATGCGACGTTTGTCTGATCTGGGTATCCGCATCCACGTGGGTCACGCGGCCAGCAACATGGCCGGGGCCGATGTACTTGTGAGTTCAAGTGCCGTGGCGAGCGACAACCCGGAGCTTTGCGCGGCCCGCGAGCAGGGTATTCAAGTGCTGCCGCGGGCGCTGATGCTGGCCGAGTTGATGCGGTTCAAACAGGGTATCGCGATCGCCGGCACCCACGGCAAAACCACCACCACAGGCCTGGTGACCAGCTTGCTGATCGAGTCCGGACTGGATCCTACATTTGTCATTGGCGGCGCCCTCAACAGCGCGGGTGTCAATGCCCGACTCGGGCAAGGCGACCACATCGTGGTTGAAGCCGACGAGTCGGACGCATCGTTTCTGAGTTTGCTGCCAGTGCTGGCCGTGGTGACCAATATCGATGCCGATCACATGGAGACTTACGGTCACGATGTTGGTCGTCTCAAGCAGGCCTTTCTCGATTTTCTGCATCGTCTGCCTTCTAACGGCGCGGCCATTTTGTGCATTGACGACGCCGGCGTGCGCGAGATTCTTCCGCAGGTCGAACGTAAGACGCTGACGTACGGATTCGCGCAGGAGGCGCAGGTGAGGGCACTTGCGGCGCGCGCCGTGGGCGGTCAAATGCACTTCTCGGTGCGGCGAAACAGCGGTGTGCCGCAGCCCGATCTGCAAGTGATTTTGAACCTGGCGGGCCGGCACAATGTGCTCAATGCACTGGCGGTGATTGCGCTCGCGCTTGAGCTCAAGCTGCCTGACTCGGCGATCTTGCGTTCGCTCGCCAACTTCCAGGGTGTAGGTCGGCGCTTTCAGCGTTGCGGCGAGGTGCATGCGCGCCGTGGCGGCAGCTTTACGCTAATTGACGACTACGGACATCATCCGGTCGAAATGGCAGTCACACTGGCCGCCGTGCGCGGCGCGTTTCCCGGCCGGCGTCTGGTGCTGGCGTTTCAACCCCATCGCTACACCCGTACGCGCGACTGTCTTGAAGAATTTGTCAAGGTCATGGCACAGGCCGATGCGGTTCTGTTGACCGAGGTGTACGGCGCTGGCGAAGCACCTATTGCTTCGGCTGACGGCCTCAGCCTGGCACGTGCTCTGAGCGCGGCGGGCCGCGTTGATTCGCTCTTTGTCGGTGAAATTGCGGACTTGGCGCAGGCCATTATGGACGAGGTCCGGGATGGCGATGTGGTGCTGTGCATGGGCGCCGGTTCGATCGCCGCCGTGCCGGCCCAGGTGGTCGCCATGGGACAGTGTTTAGATCGCCTCACACAGGAGGAGAAATTGACATGATCACTACAAAGACTCTTTCTCAGGACGCCGCCGCGCCGGGCCGCCCCAAGCAAGGCACGGCCCCCATGGGGGGCAGCGCAACACTTGCGTCATCGGCTCACGCCTATGCCGGGGAAGTGGCAAGCCCCGGGATGAGCGGCAGCGAGGAACGCATGGGGGCCATGTTTGGAAAAGTCGCTGTACTCATGGGCGGCGCCTCGGCGGAACGTGAAATCTCTTTGATGTCCGGACGCGGCGTGCTGGAGGCTCTGCGCTCGCAAGGGGTCGATGCCCATGCTTTCGATCCGGCTGAGCGTGAGTTGTCGCAGCTCAAGCGCGAAGGTTTTGCCCGTTGCTTTATCACTTTGCATGGCCGCTTCGGCGAAGACGGCACGGTACAGGGTGCTCTGGAATTGCTGGGCATCGCCTACACCGGATCCGGCGTCATGGCCTCCGCCATCGCGATTGACAAGGTCATGACCAAACGCATCTGGCGCGCTGACGGATTGCCGACGCCTGGTTGGCGCCGGGTTGACAGCGCGGCGGCCACGGAACAGGCCTGGGCCGAGTTGGGCAGTCCGATGATTGTGAAGCCGGCTCGCGAGGGCTCGACCATTGGGCTGACCAAGGTAGCTGCCCGGGACCAATGTCACGGCGCCTACACCCTGGCCGCAGAGCACGATACAGAAGTACTGTGCGAACAGTTCATTGCCGGCGATGAAGTAACGATTGCGGTGCTGGGTTCGGGTAGATCGGCGCGCGCGCTGCCACTGATTCGCATCATCGCCGCGAACGGCAATTACGATTACCAGAACAAATATTTCACCGACACGACGCAGTATCTGGTGCCGGCAAATCTGCCCGAGGGCGAAGAAGTCCGGATTCAGGAAATGGTACTCAAGGCCTACCAAAGTCTGAGCTGTCGCGGCTGGGCACGTGCCGACGTGATGATCGATGCGCGCAGTCGGCAACCTTATTTGCTGGAGATCAATACGGCGCCTGGTATGACTGGACATTCGCTGGTGCCGATGGCAGCGCGCGCGGCAGGCATCGGTTATCCGGCACTGTGCATGGAGGTACTGCGCTATGCGGCACTGGACCATGCGAGTGATTCCATGAAGGCATTGGCATGACCGAGAACCTGAGCCTGCCGGTCGATGTCAAACTCATGAACCTGCTGGCGTCCAGCCTGTTCGTGGTCTTTGGCGTGCTGCTGGCAGCGGAACTGGCCGGTTGGGCGACGCGGCGCCCGCTCTTTGCCTTGCATGCGATTGCCGTCAGTGGTGAGTTGACGCACAACAACGCTGTGACGGTGCGCGCCAATGTCGCTCCGCACCTGACGGGTACTTTCTTTAGTATCGATCTGGAGCAGTCCCGGCTTGCCTTTGAGTCGCTGCCCTGGGTGCGCAGGGCGGTGTTACGGCGCGAGTTTCCCAATCGACTCAAGGTGGTGTTGCAGGAGCACAGGGCGGTCGCCTACTGGGGGCTTGACGGCGAGTCCCGGTTGGTCAACAACTTTGGCGAAGTGTTTGAAGCCAACGTCGGTGAAGTGGAGCAGGAGAGTCTGCCGCGTCTGAATGGTCCGGACGGTCAAGCGCCGCAGGTGCTGGCAATGTACCGGTCGCTGCGAGCCTCTTTTGAGGAGAAGGAGATGGCGATCGAGCAACTTGAACTGACCGGCCATGGCAGCTGGCGCGCCCGGCTTGAAGACGGTGCGCTGGTGGAACTTGGCGATGGTGCGCCGCCGGAGTTGCTGGCGCGCGCACAAAGATTTTTGGAGACGCTGACGCAAGTCACAACGCGCTATGGCCGCAAGCCCGATGCGCTGGAGACAGCCGACTTGCGGCACGAGGACGGATATGCCATTCGCTTGCGGGGCGTGACCACGCTGGCTGCGAACATGCAGAAGAAGTAGCAACGACAACACAGGCAACAGGTGGACATATGGCGAAAGAATACAAAGATCTGGTGATAGGGCTGGACATTGGCACTGCCAAAGTGATGGCGGTCGTGGCCGAGGTTCTGCCCAACGGCGAACTCAAGCTCGCCGGCCTGGGCCTGGCACCCAGCAATGGTCTCAAGCGCGGTGTCGTGGTCAACATCGATGCCACCGTGCAAAGCATTCAGCAGGCGCTGAAAGAGGCTGAACTGATGGCCGACTGCAAGATTACCCGGGTTTACACCGGGATCACGGGTAGCCATATTCGCGGCCTCAATTCGAGCGGTATGGTGGCCATCAAGGACCGCGAAGTGAGCGCAGCCGATGTCGCGCGGGTGGTGGAAACCGCAAAAGCCATCAACATCTCGACCGACCAGCGACTGTTATTGGTCGAGCCGCAGGAGTTTGTGATCGACGGCCAGGACGTCAAAGAGCCGATCGGCATGAGTGGTATCCGCCTGGAGGCCAAGGTGCACATCGTGACCGGAGCCCAGAGCGCGGCCGAGAACATCATCAAGTGTGTGCGCCGCTGCGGTCTCGAAGTCGAACAGCTGATGCTCAATCCGCTGGCCTCCAGTCTTTCCGTGCTGACCGAGGACGAGCGCGAGTTGGGCGTGGCGCTGGTCGATATTGGGGCCGGTACCACGGACGTTGCGATCTTTACCAACGGCGCCATCCGCCACACGTCCGTGATACCGATTGCCGGAGACCTCATCACCAGCGACATCGCAATGGCACTGCGCACCCCGACCAAGGACGCCGAAGACATCAAGGTCGAGAGCGGCTACGCCAAGCAACTGCTGGCCGACCCCGATTCGCAGGTCGAGGTGCCGGGTCTGGGCGATCGCGGTCCGCGAATGCTCAGTCGCCAAGCGCTCGCGGGTGTCATCGAGCCTCGCGTGGAAGAGATTTTTTCGCTTGTGCACCAGGTCATGCGCGAGTCCGGCTTCGAGGAAATGCTGTCCAGCGGCATCGTGCTCACGGGCGGCAGTTGCATCATGCCTGGCATGGTGGAACTCGGGGAGGACATCTTCCTGAAACCGGTGCGCCGCGGTATCCCGAAATATTCGGGCGCCTTGTCCGACATGGTGGCACAGCCGCGCGCGGCCACCGTCATGGGATTGCTCGAAGAAGCGCGGCTGGCCCGCCTGCGCGGCTTCAAGGTGGCGCAGAAAGGCGGCTCTGTGAAAGCCGTGTTCGGTCAGGTCAAGGACTGGTTTGTGGGGAACTTCTAAATCATGAAGCCCCCACGCTTGTCACTTCGTGTACTACGCTGTACGGGCCGACGCCAGAGGCGTTGGCTCTTCGCCCTGTCCCGGCCTGAGTCGGCAGGCCCGGAGCCGCAGAGCTCAGCCCCGAGGGGGCTGGCCTTGCTTGGGGCGGCCCGGCGCGGCGGCCGACGGTGCTGTGAACAGATGCTGTGGCTGGCGCGCGGCAGCCCGCACTGGCGATGGCGAGGCGCCGGCCCGCCATCCTCATTCACGACAAAGAGATTTGAACCAATTTAGGCAACTGTTAATTATTTGAAACTTCAGGAGAAAAAAATGCCCATCGAAATGATTGAAGAAGTAGCGTTTAACCAAGGCACCCAGATCAAGGTCATCGGGGTCGGCGGCGGCGGCGGCAATGCGGTCGCTCACATGATCGAGTGCGCCGTGCAGGGCGTGGAGTTCATCTGTGCCAATACCGACGCACAGGCCTTGGGGCGCAGTACGGCGCACAAGAATGTTCAGCTCGGCACCACCGGCCTGGGCGCCGGTAGCAAGCCCGACAGAGGTCGCGAAGCGGCCGAACTGGCGCTGGACGATATTCGCAGCGCCATCGATGGTGCACACATGCTCTTCATTACCGCAGGCATGGGCGGCGGCACCGGTACCGGTGCGGCACCAGTGATTGCCAGGGTGGCACGCGAGATGGGCATTTTGACGGTTGGCGTGGTCACCAAACCGTTCGAGTTCGAGGCCTCCAAACGCATGCAAAACGCCGAGCAGGGGCTGGTCGAGCTGGAGGCCAATGTGGACTCGCTGATCGTGGTACTGAACGAGAAGCTGCTCGAAGTGCTGGGAGACGACATCGCACAGCACGAAGCCTTTGCCTACGCCAATGACGTCCTGAAAAATGCGGTGGGAGGCATCGCCGAAATCATCAATGTGCCCGGCGACATGAATGTTGACTTTGAAGATGTGCGCACCGTGATGGGTGAACTCGGAAAGGCCATGATGGGCACTGCTACCGCAGACGGGCCTGACCGAGCTCGCATTGCGGCCGAGAAGGCGGTTGCCTGCCCCCTGCTCGAAGGGATCGACCTGTCTGGTGCCAAGGGCGTTCTGGTATTGATCACCGCCGCCAAAGGGTCGCTGAAACTCAGCGAGTCCAGGGTGGCGATGACGGCGATACGAAAGTTTGCCTCACCCGACGCGCACGTGATCTACGGCACCGCCTACGACGACAACCTGGGTGAGCAGATCCGCGTGACCGTCGTCGCAACCGGCCTTTCGCGCCAGGGCGTCAAGCGTCCGGGACCGATGCATGTGCTGCAGACGCCGCCACAACAGGGACGTCGCACCGGAACCTACGACGAGCCCTATCAGGAAGCGGCAGTCAACTCGCAACTCAACAGCAACTCGTCGGCTGCGGCGCCAGGTAATGGCGCGGCGCAGACCGATTACCAGGGCTTCAATACGCCGAGCGTCTGGCGCACGCGCGACCGCACCCAGGCGGCGGCCAAAGTCGACGCGCTGGCCTCAGGTGGCATGGATGACTTCGAGATTCCCGCGTTCCTGCGCAAACAGGCGGACTAGTAAAATGGGGCGGTGTTAAAGCAAAGAACCCTCAAGACCCTGACCCACGCCGTCGGCGTCGGACTTCACAGCGGGCAGCGGGTGGAACTGACGCTGCGCCCGGCGCAGCCTGACACCGGCATTGTGTTCAGGCGTGTCGACCTGGCACAGCCGGTGGATATTCTGGCGTCGGCCACGGCGGTGTCGGACACCCGCCTGGCGTCGACGCTGGCAAAGGGAGGTGTCAAGGTCCACACGGTCGAGCATCTGATGTCGGCTTGCGCTGGCCTTGGCGTCGACAACATGTATGTCGATATCAATGCCGAGGAGGTGCCAATCCTGGATGGTTCGGCCTCATCCTTTGTCTATCTGCTGCAAAGTGCCGGCATCGAACTTCAAAACGCGCCCAGACGCTTTATTCGAATTACCAAAGTGGTGAAGGTGCAAGATGGACAGGGGCTTTCGGAGAAATGGGCGAGGCTCGACCCCTATCATGGCTTCAAGCTCAGTTTCGAGATCGATTTTGACCATCCTGCGGTGGATGTGACGAGCCAGCGAGTGGTTTTCGACATGAGTACCGGGTCCTACTCCAAGGACATCGCCCGGGCGCGCACCTTTGGCTTTACCAAAGACGTCGAGACGATGCGCGCAAATGGCCTGGCGCTGGGTGGAGGCATGGACAATGCCATTGTCATGGATGATTACAAAGTCCTGAACGCCGAAGGCTTGCGTTATGACGACGAGTTCGTCAAGCACAAGATTTTGGATGCAATGGGCGACCTTTATCTGCTGGGCAAACCGCTGCTGGCCCACTACAGCGCTTTTCGTTCCGGTCACGCGCTGAACAACAAGTTGCTGCGCGAGCTCTTGTTACGCACCGATGCCTGGGAGACAGTCAGTTTCGAAGATGAGGAAATGGCGCCCAGAGGCTTTGCTCAGCTTGCCCGGGCCTGGTGACATGCTGCTGTTTCGCTGGCTCATCCTGTTGCTGTTGCTGGGCGCCGCAGTTTGCTTTGTCATCTACACCGCCACCGGACAGGTACGGTATAAACGCTTCGGCCTGATCACCCTGAAATGGGTCTTTTATGCGGGCTTCGCATTTTTTGCGGTGCTGATTCTGGAGCGGCTGGGCTGACAACAAATTCAAAGTCAGCGCGTAATGACAACCTTCTGGTACAGACCGCCAAAATAGTTCTGCTTGTCGATGGCGGCCGGCTTCAAATCAGATGGCAGCCAACTGCTGATCTCGTTGCGCCAGAGATCCATCGCAAACGGCTCCAGTGTCTTCAGGATCGGCACCATAAGGTAGCGAAACGGACTCCAGGCGACGGGCCGGTGATAGTCGACAAAGATCAGCTTGCCACCCGGTTTCGTGATGCGCATGGCCTCAGCAACGGTCTTGCGGCGCACGGCTTCGGGCTGTTCGTGCAGCAGGAAGAAAACGACCACGGCATCTCGGCTGGCATTCTCGAATTGCATGTTGGTCGAATCCTGCCGCAGCACGGTAACCTGGCTCGGGTTCTTCAATTTGGCATGCAGGTTCTTGATCTGGATCGGCGCCACATCGATCACGTCCAGATGGCCTTGCGGCCCCAGGCTCTCTACCAGATGTTCGGTGAAGTTGCCGTAGACGCAGGCGACCTGCAAAATCTGGCCGTTGCTGGCGGCGCTCAGTTCCTGCAAGGCGGCATCGCGCAGGCGCGCAAAGTTTCCCCACAAAATCAGGTTCACCAACCATTGGCGCTCGAATACGCGAACCGCATTCGGATGGACATAGGCCCACCAGTAGGTTTTCTCCAGGTATTCCGGAACCGGAACCGATGCAAAGGAGGGCTCGACGCTGGCATTGCTTGCAGATGAATTGGGACTCAAAGAACAGACCTCAAAAAAAATGCCCCCAAAAGGAGGCATTCATACCGCCAAGGGGCGGGAGTAATGATACACGGTCAGATGCGAAGCAGTGCCAGCACGGTTGAAACGGTACCGGCAGCGGCCACCAGGTACACGATGATGGCGACCACCGAGTCATTGCGCACGCCGAAGTCATACACGGTCACGCGCAAACGATGCGCCGCATGCCACAGAAACAGCGTGACCACGCCGAACAGGAACAGTTTGCCAAACCAGTTCGCGGCAAATGCGTGCAGGCGTGCATAGCTCATCAAGTCGGGTGCGTGGTTGATCGAGAGCAGCAGGAACAGCAGAGCCAGAACCGGTGCCAGAAAGGCTGCCAGCGTGCCACCGGCAGCGAACAGGCTCCAGAAGATGGGTTTATTTGACTTTGCCATGGTTAAAGCACTCCTGCAAAAAACACGACCACCAGCGTGGCGATAGCCCAAACCGCGTAGTGAGCGCCAACAATGTATTTGCCGTCCAAGAACTCCTCGCCGGTTTGCACGGGCATCGCCTTGGGTGTTACGTTGAACCAGTTGGTGGCGTTGTAGACGGCAAAGAACAGGATCACCGCCATAGCCAGGAAACTCCAGGGGCCTTTGAGTGCTGCGATGAACGAGTCGTAGGCGGCCTGACCTTTAGACAGACGCTCAAGCGTGCATACCAGCAGCAGCGCAAACGCGCCAATCGGTATGCAGGTGACCTCCCGCGACATGTAGCGCAGATAGCGCGGGTGCTTCAGGTACCAGCCGGTCTTCGAGACCTCGCGGACATAGGGTTTGCGGCTCATTTTGCGCCTCCCGGTAACAGATGTTCCTTAAACCAGTCGATGGTGCTGGCAACCTTGACCTGCTGCAGCGCGCTGGCCGGGTCGACGGCCTTGGGGCACACTTCGGAGCAGGCGCCGACAAACGAGCATTCCCAGACGCCCTCGTTGGTGGCAATGACTTCCTGGCGCTCCATGCGTCCGCCATCGCGCGAGTCCTGGTTGTAGCGGTGCGCCAAAGTGATGGCAGCGGGGCCGATGAATTTGGGCTGCAAACTGTACTCGGGGCAGGCGGCATAGCACAGCATGCAGTTGATGCACATCGAAAACTGACGGTACTTCATCAGCTGCGCCGGTGTCTGCTTGTACTCGCCCTGCTCGATGCTCTTCTTCTCCTTGGGGATCAGATAGGGTTTGACGCGCTTTAGCTTGTCGATAAAGTCGTCCGCGACCGTCACCAGATCACGTTCGATCGGGAAGTTGGCCAGTGGCTCGACCCGGATCACGCCCTCGTAGGAACGCAGGAAAGCATGGCACGAGAGCTTGGGCTCGCCGTTGACCATCATGCCGCAACTGCCGCAGACCGCCATGTGGCAGGACCAGCGGAAGTTCAGTGTCGGGTCTATGCTCTCCTTGACCGCGTTGAGCGCGTCCAGCACCACCCACTCCTCATTGCACTCCACTTCGTATTTTTGAAAGTGGGGCGCGCTGTCCTTTTCGGGGTCATAGCGCAGCACTTCCAGCTGCACCATTCGTTTCTTCAGCTGTGTCATTTGTGGTCTCCCGAATAGTCACGCACGCCCGGAGGCGACTTGGTAATGACGACGTCCAGATAGTCCAGGCGCGGCGCACTTTGGCCCTGATAGTGGGCCATGCTGTGACGCAGGAAGGTCTTGTCGTCACGCTCCACGAAGTCGAGCCGCTGGTGCGCGCCACGCGACTCCTTGCGCGCCAGTGCACTGACGGTCAGTGCTTCGGCACAGTCAAGCATCGAGCCCAGTTCCAGGACCTGGAACAGGTCGGTGTTGAAAACATTGCTCTTGTCGTGCAGAACTATTCTGTGGTAACGCTGGCGCAAATCGGCAATCTTGGCCACGGCTTCCTTCAGGCCATTTTCTTCCCGATAAAGGCCCGCGTTCTTCTCCATCGTGTCCATCATTTCCTTGCGCACGCCGGACATCGACTCGTTGCCCTTGGTGCGCGAGAATATTTCGCGGATGCGGGCCTGCGATTCCTCGGCACGTGCTTTCAAGGCTGCGGCATTGGGTTTTCCAAGACCTTGCATGTGCTCGATCGCCGACATGGCGGCGCTCTTGCCGAACACCAGTAGCTCGACCAGCGAGTTCGATCCCAGGCGATTCGCGCCGTTGAGGCTGACGCAGGCACATTCGCCAGCGGCAAACAGGCCTGGTACCGGCGTTGCCGCCTTGGTGTTGGTGGAGATGCCGCCCATCATGTAATGCACCACCGGACGGATTGGGATCGCCTCCTTGACGATATCCACACCCAAGTAGGCAATGCCCAGTTCGCGTACCAGCGGCAGGCGTTCATCAATATATTTTTCGCCGAGGTGGCGCATGTCAAGCATCACGCATTCGCCCCACGGCGTGGTCACGGTGTTGCCTTTTTGCAGTTCGTGCCAGTAGGCCTGGCTGACGCGGTCGCGCGGACCGAGTTCCATGGTCTTGAGCTGCGGCTTGCCGAGCGGTGTTTCCGGACCCATGCCGTAGTCTTGCAGATAGCGCCGGCCGTTCTTGTTGAGCAGCACGCCGCCTTCGCCGCGGCAGGCTTCAGTCAGCAAACTGCCGGTATTGGGCAGGCCGGTGGGGTGGTATTGCACAAACTCCATGTCCTTCAAGGGCACGCCAGCGCGATACGCCAGCGCCATGCCGTCGCCGGTCTTGATGGCACCGTTGGTGCTGAAGGGGAACATGCGCCCGGCACCACCGCCGCAGATGATGACGGACTTGGCGTGGAACTGTTTGATCATGCCACTGCGCATTTCCATCGCCGTGACGCCTTGACAGCGACCCTCGTCCACCAGCAAGTCGAGCGCGAAGTACTCGTCGAAACGCTGGATCGAGGGGAACTGCAGCGTAGTCTGAAACAGCGTATGCAGAATGTGAAAGCCCGATTTATCGGCAGCAAACCAGGTCCGCTTCTTCTTCATGCCGCCAAAGGGGCGCACCGCCACCGAGCCGTCAGCCTCACGGTTCCAGGGACAACCCCAATGTTCCAATTGGGTCAGTTCCTTCGGCGCCTCATGCACGAAATACTCGACGCAGTCCTGATCCGAGAGCCAGTCGCCGCCACCCACGGTGTCGTCGAAGTGCAGGTCGAAACTGTCGTCCTGCTTGATCACCCCGGCGGCGCCGCCTTCGGCAGCGCAGGTGTGGCTGCGCATCGGATAGACCTTGGAGATCAAGGCCACGCGCAGTTTGGGGTCGGTCTCGGCCAGCGCGATGGCGGCGCGTAAACCGGCGCCTCCTGCGCCAATGATGACGACATCGGTATTGACTATTTCCATTTCTTCCTTTCCATCACCTAAGTGATTCCAACTCAACAACAGGCAAGACGGTGCGGCAGACTTTCTAGTGCGTCTTGAAGAACCCGATCGCCACCAAGGTCAGCAAGGTCAGACCGATCGTAATCAGTGTGAAGCCCAGCACTTTCGATGCTGCCAGCTTGGCCGGCGATGGTGCGTCAACGAGGTGCTTCTCCAGTTCGCCGCTGTCAAGCATGCGCTGGTATTCGACCGCGTGATCGTGCTTGAACTCTTCCAGCGAGAAAGTGCCGGTAAACATGACCACCTCGAGCGGGAACTTGTCCGGACGGAAGTGGTTGTTGAAAAAGTGCACGGTGAACAGGAAGACCACCGCCAGGAACGCTTCTTCGCCATGGAAGATCGCCGCCACGTTGAAGATCCAGCCCGGCAGGAAGGCGCCGAAGAAGCCCGGCAGCCACATGATCAGACCGCTGACGCCGATGATGGTGACGCCCCAGAATGGTGCCCAGTAGTCAAACTTTTCCCAGTAAGTCCAGCGGTCGAATTTCGGACGCGGACCCTGTCCAAAGAACCACTGGAACATGGCAAGCATGTCCTTGCCGTCCTGCAGGTTGGGCACCATAGAGTTCGGGCCGAAGACCTTGAAGGTCTTGCGATTGCGTGCAATGCCCCAGATCATGTAAAGCAGGTGCCAGAAGAAGACGCCAGCGAAAATGACGGCTGCCACGCGATGGATGATGCCCGCGGTGTGGGGTCCGCCCAGAGCTTTCATGAGGGCCGGCGCCCAGGCCACTTCCGAATAGAACAGTGGCATGCCGGTCAAGGTCAGCGTCATCAGACTCAGCGCGAAGGTCAGGTGGGCGATGCGCCAGATCGGACTGAAGCGCTGCACATGTTTGCCCTTCCATTGCGCTGGCACCGAGTCAGGTTTGATGTGGGGTTGACCGGCACGCGCCTTGCGATCCTGGTGTTCGCGGTAGAACCACAGCGCAGTATGCAGCCAGAAGAAACCGAAGGTGCCAACCAGTAGTTGCACCATGATTTGCCAGGCAACCCAGATCTGCGGGTACTTGTTGAAATCGTGGGCGTTGCCGTGCGGCTGATAACTGGCAAACGCGGCTGGCACGTCCGGCAAACCCTTCTTCGCGTTATGGCAAGTTTGGCATGTCTTGAGGCGGTTGTCCGGATGAACCAGCGATTTCGGGTCGCTCACCTTTTGTATCTCATGGCTGCCATGGCAGTTGTAGCACTTGGCCGTGTAGGCGTAGCCGAGTGTGCTGATCTGACCGTGGAAGGTGTCCTTGTAGGTGTCGAGCTTGTCCACGTGGCAATTGCCGCAATTGGAGGACACCGTCAGCTTGAAAGCATCGCCCGAGGTGCTGCTGATGCCGTGAGCGGTGTGGCAATCGGAGCAGACCGCTGCCTGTGCCAGCAGTTTCTTGCTGTTCTCCTGCCCGTGTACTGAAGTCAGATAGGCTTCAAGTTGATCTGTGTGGCAAGTGCCACCGCAGACGGTCGGAATCTCCAGCCGCCACTGCGTGTGCAGCGGCGTGTTCTTGGGCGGAACATGAAAACTGTGGGTGTCGTGGCAGTTGTCGCAGGCTGCGTTGGGTTTGGTCTTGTCGTCTGCATTGGCTCGCGCGTGGAACGACTTCTTGTAGGCTTCAATATTCTGGGCCACGACGCCCATCCGGGGCCGGTCCTTGCCTTTTCCAAATTTCTCCATCTGCTCCCACAACTCGAGATGGCAGCCGGCGCAATCGACCTTCTTTAGCGCCAGCGCCGGATCCTTGGTGTGGGCGTTGGCTTTGTCGGCGTTGTCTGCGATGTCTGAGTGGCAGGCCACGCACTGCATATTGGCATGCACACTCTGGCTGAACTTGTCGCTTGGTATGTTGCGCAAGGCACGTGTTTTGCCATCGGCAGTGGGAACCTCCAGTTTCCCTTTCTTCCCGTCATGGCAGGTCTGGCAGGTTGCGTTGTCCAGCGAAGGTGGCGGTGCCGGGGTGGCCGGTGGTGTCGGGGCGGCGCTGGCGGGCAGGGCCAGAAATACACTCGCAAGACAGACGAAAATGGCCCGCAGGACCGAATGCTCAAGTCGCATGTAAAAAACCTCTAGAGGAAAGTAAAGCGAGTGTAACTTCAGCAATTCGGAATCTGGCAGAGAGTGACAGAGCTATGACATAGATCAAATAACATGGCGGCAGCTCCACCCTCGACTCTCGACGCGGCGGCGTTTCCTTGTCAGTTGGCGGTAGGCTCGAGTGGCGCTAAACGTGGTTTGAATGGGTCGTCTTTTCCGACCAAATCGGGAAGAACTTGTGGATGATGGCCAACAAACCAAACGGAGCCAACACGATCAGAATACCCACCAAAGCGCCTTCTTTGCCAAAGAAAGGCAGCTGATAGCTCAGCAATCCTTTGCCTGTTTTTGATATCTCCTGGCCGCCGATGACGACGTTCCAGCGCATCATGAACACAGAGAACAGCACCAGGCAGGCGCTCACAGTGACACCAAACACCAAGGCCTTGCCGGTAGTGCCGCGCCAGATCATGTACGACAACCACAACAGAGGTGTGACGGCACCAACGGCGAACTGAAGCACAAAATAGGGGACCAGCAACGGGCCGGTCACATAATGCATGATCATTTCAACACCTTCACGGCCTTTGTAGGCCATGCTTCCAAATTCGAGTGCCTCCAGTACAAAGGCCACCATGATGAAAGACCAGATGGTGTAGGCCAGCGTTTTGAGGCAGGGCAGATCGACTGGAATCTTGCGCCATTTGCAGGTCACAACATACAGAACGGCGAGCAAGGAGACTCCGGAAATAATCGCAGAGAACAGGAAAATAACCGGCATCAGGTCGGATGACCACCATTCACGCGCCTTGACCGATCCGTACATGAACCCAACGTAACCGTGCAGGCCGTGCGCACCAGGGATGCCGATACAGGCCAGCGCAAAGATCCATTTTTTGTCCCATTCAAGGGTCTTTTCAGATACGTCGTAAGAGCCTAGCGTCAGCACCTTGTAGAAGCGGCCCAACAAGCCAGTCTTGGTCTGGGCTTGATCGACGATGAATGGACGGTAGGCAAACCAGATTTCGAGCAGCAAAAGAAAGACGTAGAAGCTGGCAAAAAAACCAAACATCGCCATTGCCGACGTCAGGTGTGGCGTAATAGTGGCGTTAAAGGCCCGCTCCGCGTGACCGAGGTGAATCAGCAAAGGGGTCGGTACAAAGACCATGAAACTGAATGAAGTGAGCAAGGCCAGGTGGGCGACCGGTTTCAGACGCTCGAAGCCAAACACCTGATAGAGGCTGGAGACAGTAAACGCACCTGCCACCAAGCCTGTGATGTACGGATAAACGGCGATCAGGACAGACCACTCAAAGACCGTTTCGTTGGGATAGACCCAGCCCGTATAGGGGGCAAAATTAATGAGCGCTTCCATCAGTTCACCTCTTTGTCGATACCGACATAAAACACGTTGGGGTGGTTGCCGGTATCGGGTCTGAGTACCTCGACCCGGTTATTGCGTATAAAGAGACTGACCGGGCTCTGTTTGTCATTCTGATCGCCGAAAACGCGCGCGCCCACCGGGCAGACCTCGACGCAGGCCGGGTTCATGCCTTTGGTGATACGGTGATAGCACCAATTGCATTTGTCAGCGATGCCCTTGTCTTCATTGAAGTAACGCACGCCGTAGGGGCAGGCTTGTACGCAGTAGCGGCAGCCGATGCAGTAGGTGGGGTCGATCAGCACTACGCCATCTTTGGTGCGGAAGGTGGCGCCCGTCGGGCACACCTGCACACAAGAAGGGTCGCTGCACTGGTTGCACAGTTTGGGCACAAAGAAGGCTTTTTCGACCTTGGCATCCTTGTAGCGGTTGGCAAAGCGAAATTCCTTTTCCGAGCCGGACGCTGCGATGTTGACCGGGTCGGACTGGCTGTCGATATGGACATGGGGATCGCCTTCGATCTGCACATAACGTTCAACCCAGGTGCGGAACTGATGCGCATTGTGCGGGACGTCGTTTTCGGTCTTGCAAGCCTCAACGCAGCGCAGGCAGCCGATGCATTTGGTGGCATCGACACCGAAACCCCATTTGTGCTTGGTCCAGTCGTAATCTTTGTTCGGAAACGAGGCACCTGCCGGAGCGTCGCCGGCGGGCGCTGTTTCAGTTTTTGCTGCGACCACCGGAATGCCCGCCAGCGCCGAGATGCCGACGGCTGCTACTCCAGCGCAGGCAGCTGCTTCGCCAAGCTTACCCAGGAAAGCGCGCCGCGCCGGTCGCACAGGTTTGGAATCTTGATTGCTCATGGTATTGCGCCTTGCCTTATTTGGTGGACTGGCAGCTCTGCGCCGCGTAGAACGCGGCCAGGTCTGCAATGTTGGCATCGCTCAGGCTCTTGGCCGCGCCTGACATCATCGGATCTTTGCGCAGGCCGGCGCGGAATGCCTTGAGCGCATTGACCAGGTAGCCTGGCTTCTGCGCCGCCAGCTTCGGCCAGGCCGGATTGGCGCCGGCACCGGTTGCACCGTGGCAGGCAGCGCAGTTCTCGGCCAAGGCTTTGCCCGCCGCAACATTGCCAATCGGTTTCGCGGGCGGCGTCCCTTTGCAACTGCTGCTCGCGAAGTAGACGGCAAGATTCTGGATGTCGGCGGCGCTCAGGTCCTGGGCCAGCGGCGTCATCATGGCATCCTTCTGGTCACCGGATTTGTAGGCCCCGAGTATCCGTGCCAGATAAGCGGCATTCTGCCCGGCAAGGGTGGGCCAGGTGTCGTTCGGGCTATTTCCGTCGGCGCCGTGGCAGCTGGCACAGTCACCAGCAAGCTTCTTGCCGGCTGCGGCATCACCCGTCACCTTGACGGCGTTGGCCACGATCTTGGGCGAATGCGGGTTGTGGCAAACGACGCATTGCTGTGGGCTGTTGTGCTTGGCCACCTCGATTTGCGGCTGCGTGCCCGGTCTGCCCGTCATTGCTTCATGACACAAGGTGCACAGTTTGATGCTGTCTTTTGGAACCGGTAGCTTGTTCTTGTCGGTATGGCCCAGGGCCGCACCGTGGCATATTTCACAGTTCACCGATTTATGGCTGCCCGCTGACCACACCGCATGACGTTCAGTATGGCACGCCTTGCAGTATTTTGCAGTCTGATGCACGGGTACTTTTGCGGCAATTTCCGGCACTGAATTGGCGCGGTAGTGGCCGAACCGGTAAAACGAGTCCACTGTCAGATAGGGCGCGCCAATGACCGCAGCCACCACCAGGCCAATGATCAAAGCCACCAATCGAAATATATGTTTGGGCATGCTTGCCTTTCGTTTTGTCTCGCCAAATGTTCAACAGCGGAAGGGAACTTCCTGGGTCTGGTCGTAACCGCGCCGCCTTGAAAGTCCGCGCACCTTCCGCTTCTTGTGGTGCAGCGGGCATTTTGCTCAAGTTGCCAGGAATACATTTGTTCTAGATCAAGGTTTTTGGCAAACGGGGCTGAGGGTATTCCCGTGCTGATTGATCGGCTTGCGTCCGGGCATGACTATGCAGCGTGCTAAAATTTTCCGGTAGGTTGAAGCAGGAAATAACCCAGGAATGGCGTCAAGCTTGTTCCCATATCTTGTCGATACAGCTCAGCCAGCACGCAATTAAGATTCGTCCTGATACGGACGATTGGTCGAGGAAAAGTTGATGAAACGAAATGCTCAGTTTGTTTTCCTGAAGAGACTGCTCACCAGTCTGGTTGGCTCTTTGGCGGTGACCGCCAGTGTTGCCCAGACCGTCAATCTGGGCACTGTCAACGTGGCAGATTTCAAGGTGGTGTACGCCACCGGTCAGGACGTGGCCGAAGGCAAGCGTGTGGCCGAGACCATGTGCGTCAATTGCCACGGGCTAAACGGTGTCAGCACGCAAAAGGGCGTGCCCAACATCGCCGGCCAGAGACCGGTTTATCTGCACCTTGAATTGAAGGTTTATCAAGCCGGCGCACGCGGTGTCAACACCATGGCAAACACCGTCAAGTACATGAACGACGATGCCATCATGAAGGTGTCTGCTTATTACGCCAGCCTCGAGCCGGCCGAGGCCAGCATTCCCAGCACCGCCAAAGCCGCACCAGCCAAGCCGGACGCGGTCGCTTCCGGTAAAGCGGCCGCCGCCGCTTGCGGTGGTTGTCACGGCGACGCCGGCGTCAGCAAGACCGCTGGCATGCCCAGTCTGGTCGGACTCGACCCGAAATACTTTGTCGCCGCCATCAATGCCTACAAGGGCGGTCAGCGCAAGCATGACATGATGAAGGCATTGGTCTCGGAACTGACTGAGACCGAGATCAACAACATCGCGCTTTACTATGCGCTGCAAAAACCTGAAAAAGCGCAGACGCCAGGGACGGGCAATGCCGCTGCCGGCAAGACGGCTGCCGCCGGTTGCGTCGGCTGCCACGGCGAAGGCGGCGTCAGCGGTCAGGCAACTACCCCCAGTTTGGCGGGGCAGGAATCCCAATATTTTGTCGCTGCGATGCGCTCCTACAAGGAGGGTTCGCGCAGCGATGCCACCATGAAGGGGCCGGCCAGCTCGGTTGACGAAGCCACCGCCAAGAATCTGGCCGCCTTCTATGCCAGTCAGGCACCGCAGGCTCCCAAAGTCGGGCGGCCCCTGACCGTAGCCGAGTGGGCAGAGCGCTGCGACCGCTGCCATGGCGTCAACGGCAATAGCACCGATCCGCGCTCGCCGGCCATTGCTTCGCAACGCGTCGACTATCTGGAAAAGGTGCTGCGCTCCTACAAGAAAGGCGAGCGCAAGAGCAAGGAAATGGTCGTGATGACCGAAGGGCTGGATGATGCGCTGGTCGAAGGACTCGCCAAATACTATGCGCGACAAAAGGCGCGCGCTATCGCCTACCTGGTCCTGCCTCCACCGAAGTGAAATTCACAACAGCCAACCCAACCCCTCTTTACGGACAGATCAATGAGTACTTCGCCCCTGCATCGCCATTACCTGCATTTTTCGGAGTTGCCCACCAGCCTGCGCGTGATGCAAACCGCTGTGCTGCTCGTGCTTGGCTTGGCCTACATGTTTGCAGCGCTCTATTTGTTCCATGTCTACTCCGGGCGCGATGGCAATCCCAATGATCTGTCTTACGACGATCTGGTGATTGCCTATGCCGGCAGCGGCAAGGGATCCAAGCTGGAGGCGGCGCTGCGCGGCCCGATGTCGAGCATGCTGCCGCCGGACGAACTCAACGTGCTCGTTGGGTGGGTTCAGAAAGGTGCCGACAAGAGTCAGTATGAAACGACGATCAAGCCAATGGTGGAAAAACGCTGCCTGAGCTGTCATGACGGTAGCAACCCGCATTTGTTGAACCTGAATGGTATGGATAACCTGCAGAAAGTCACCGAGCAGGACACTGGCGCCGACATCTTTACCCTGGTCAGGGTGTCGCATATCCACCTCTTTGGCCTGACCTTCATCTTCTATTTGGTCGGTACCATCTTCAGTCATGCCTATTTGCGACCGGTCTGGCTGAAAGCTTCGATTGTCGGATTGCCGTTTCTTTGTCTTGCGATGGACGTACTGTCGTGGTATGTCGTCAAGCTGTATCACCCCTTCGCGTTTGTCACCATGGCCGCCGGCGCCTTGCAGGGAATGTGCTTCGCGCTGATGTGGGTGGTCTCGATGTATCAACTGTGGTTCTCCGGAACGCCTGAAGCCGTGATGCAGCGCCAGGGTGTGGACGAGATTGCGGTCGGTTAGGAAGCGAACGACCCAGCGAACAAAAGCCGCCAGACTGGCGGCTTTTGTTTTTGAGCTTGCCAAGAAACTCCTTTGCATCGATTGGCTTGCGACCGGGGCAGCTTGTGAAATTCACCAAGTCTTGACCTGAGCGGCGCAGCCGCCCTGGCGTCTCGGATGTCTCACGAATCGTCATGAACCGCTGCGACTGCCGACTCGCTCTCCGGTAGGCAGGCGTGCGCTCCAAAGCCACTGTCTGCGTTTGCGGGTCGGTGCAGCCTGGACAGCAGCGCGCCGGCAGCGTTGAGCTGGCGGGACACGCAGGCAGGAAAAAAAAGGGCCTCTATCGAGGCCCCTGCTTAGTTTGGATGATTATTTGGCTGGTTGGCTCGCGTACCAGGAGGCAAGACCTTCAACGATCGCGTTGCTGTAGGGAAAGCTCATATTGTGCATGGTCGTGCTTTCGCGCTTGCCGTCACGATAGGCTCTCAAAGCCATCACTAGGTAATCCTTGTCCTGCCCGTTCATCTTGGGCGCCGTCATGGCGGGGTTGCCTTCCTGATCGTGGCAATGGTTGCACTTGGCAGCCAGTTCCTGGATTGAACTCGGAATCTGGTCACCGGCTTTGGGCTGCTGCGAGGCATAAAAGGCCACGATGTTGTCGATGTCCTTGTCACCGAGGTTGGCTATATAGCGTTGCATGCCCCAGTTCTGGCGCGTCGTGCGGTAGGAGCGGGTTGCCTTGCCAAGGTATTCCGCGTCCTGTCCGGCCAGACTGGGCGTGGCGGAATCCACGCTGACGCCGTGTGCACCATGGCAGCCGCCGCACATGGCGCTGCTGGCTTCACCGGCGGCTGCATCACCGCGTGTTGGCGGTGCGCGCTGAACCGGTGTTTGCGCGGCAAAATAAAGCGCGAGCTTTTCTACATCCATCCGGTCTGAGTCCAGTGTGACCGATTTCATTGAAGTCTTCTTGCGGTCATCGCGGTGGTACTCGAGTATCGCGGCGGCCAGGTAATGCGGCTGCTGGCCGGCTAGCGTGGGCGTTCCCGGTGTCTTGGCGTTGCCGTCTTCGCCGTGGCACTTGCCGCAACTGGCGGCCAGTGCCTTGCCGGTTTCATAGGGAGAGGTGTGCTTCACGTCCTGCGCGGCGGCGACTGCGACCGGCGGCAGACTGGCAAAGTAGGCGGCTACGTTGAGCAAATCGGCCTCGCTCATCTTGGTTGCGATGTCGCGCAGGGCGGCGTGCGTGCGCTTGCCGGTCTTGTATTCGTTCAATGACGCGAGCAGATAGGCTTCGCGTTGGGCTGCCAGATGCGGAATCGCCGGCGCCACACTTCCACCGTCCGCGCCGTGACAGGCCTTGCAGGACTTCTCGGCCAGAGCCTTGCCGGCTGCGACGTCGCCCTTGGCCACTGCGGCCTTGGCGACCTCGGTCTTTTTCTCGCCACAGCCAAACAATGCGAAGGACAAAACCACAATGCCAAGAATCGTTTTTTTCATGGGAATCTCTTAGATCTATTAACGCACCAGCCGATTGCAACTGTCCGCTATTCGTGTTGACATTTGCAGCATCAAACTCGCAAACATTATATGCCCAGATCGGCTCTGAAAGTACATGCAACACCTGTGTCGCTGGGTCGAGAAACGAGTCAATGGGGCGCTGTCAATATCAACAAAAAAGCCCGCTGTTGCGGGCGTTTCTTGTGGGTGTGTCGTCAGGGCACACCCACTCGTCAGGGGTTCGAAATACTGGCTTACTTCGTGGACAAAACCCAAGCTGCCAAAGTCTTGGCTTCGGCATCGCTCACGCCGGCGCTGGGCGGCATGGGGGTGTCGCCAAAAGAGCCTTTGCCACCTTTGAGAATAACGCCGACCAGCTTGGCTTCAGCATCTTTTTGGCCAGCATACTTTTTGGCAATGGCCTGATAGCTGGGGCCGACCTTGGTCTTGTCAGCGGCGTGGCAGGTGGTGCATTTCTTCGCCTTGGCGAGTGCCTCGTCGGCAAACGCGGGGGAAGTGACGGCGACAGCTGCGGCTGCAGCGACTAGTGCTAAGAGTAAACGTTTCATAAAGTCTCCATTAGATGGGGTTGGTTGCATAGACGTAACGCAAGGGCAGTGACTTCGGATGACAATCATTGCACTTGCTTACGCCGCGAGAGCACAGGCAAACGGGAGGTGTCCGTTCGGACCAACCGCATTTAGCCAAAATAATTCTATCTGAGAATATTTTCGGATCGGGGCGAAAATGGTCCTCCGCCCGCCCCAAATGCAGCAATCCCGGGCAAACCCTTATTGATTCAGATCAATAGCTTGGCAAATGTGCAGATCACAACTGCCGGGCTACGCGAACCAAGTCCGCTACTTCTTCTTACTGACCGCAGCCGCATTCGTCGCTGCATCCTTGCTCCCTTGCTTTGCGATGACCAGGTCCTTGATGGCCGGGTACTTGTCTTCCGGCAGAATCTTGTGACTGATCAGCCAGGCCTTGCTGCCGTAAGGGCGTCCCGCAATAATTTTGTCGGCTTCTGCATCGCCGATGCCCGGTAGCGTCTTGAGTTCTTCTTTCTTGGCGCTGTTGATGTCGACCAGTTTGGCTGGAGCGGCTGCCTTGGCCTTGGCAGGCTTGCTGGCCGCTGCCTTTGGTGCACTGGCCTGGCTGGCCGCGGTTTGCGGTGCGCTGGCCTTGTTCTCGGCGGCGCTGGACACGCCAGCCGACAGCAGCAGTGTGATGGCGATCAGTGTGGTGTTGGCAATGCTGAATTTCATGCGAATGTTTCCTTGATTTGGAGTGAGCGGGTAGTGTATTGGAATGCCGAAAAAAACCCCGAAGGCGTTGCAGCCTCCGGGGTTTTTATTGATTGCAGCGTGTTGCTGCTTAGTTCATGTGAACCGACTTGATATCAGCCACCTTGCCGGTGCCATGGCAGACCAGGCAGGCTTCGGGATTCGCCGTCATGTTGCCGGCGGCGGTGCGAGAGTCATAGAAGTGACCCGCATTTCCCTTCATGTGCGCAATCGCCGTCGGTGTGTCGTGGCAGGAAGCGCAAGCCGAGGTAATCGGCGAACTCACCAAAGTCGTCGCAGCAGCGTCGACGTAGGGCGCCGTGCTGGAAGTCGCGAAGTTGGTCGTGAAGCCATTGCCATAGGCGGCGCCGGCAGTCACGAACGGTGACCAGTAGGTTCCCGGAATCGGCTCATTGCCGGTCACGACCACAGGCACCGGACTCGGCACCGTACCCGTGGCGACAGTCGTCCACAGCAGACTCGGAACTGCAGCAGCGTTGGCGGCGTTGCTGAAATCGTAAGACCCAGCCACGTGGCACTGCTCGCAATTGTTCAGCACGCCCGGATAGCCAACCTTCCAGTACGTGTCGCCGGCCGAGGCTTCCCATGAGAACTTGTTGACGCGCTTGCCTGCCGCATGCAGCGAGTGCACCGCTTCCTTGATGTTCACACCCCAGCCGCTGTTGACACGGTTGACGTTGTGGCAGAAGGTGCAGGTCGGTGCATCGTTGCGCTGACCGGCATGGAAGGTCTTGGCGGTGAAGACACCGAGCGCCTGGTGGCAGGCGTTGCAACGGGCGTTTTCAACAATGGCACGACGTGCTGTTGGAGCGGTAAAGCCGGCGGGCAGCGTGCCGCTCACGAGCTTGCTGACGTTGGGTGCAGGAACACTCAAACCACCGACTTTGTTGGTCGTGTTGTAGGCGTAACCCGCAACATTGGTCTGCGTCAGCGGTTGTGTCGTCAGCAGTCCGTAGGTGTAGCCAACGCCACCGATCATCATCTTGGCTGCGGCCGGAATCTTCACGCCGGTCAGGGTCAGGGTGTAGTAGCCGCTGGCTGCGTCAAAGGTCAAGGTTCCCGCCGCGGTAGCCGCCATAGCGGTGCCGTCATCGTTCTTGCCGGTGCCTCTCCAGACGTTCTTGACGTAGGTGCTTACCGTTGCGTTCCAGTCGGCCGGTGACGTGATGCCATCCTGCGGCACAGCAAAGGCCAGGTAGACGCTGGGTCCACCGACGAAGTTGTCCATCAACTCGGTCTTGCCGGTTGCGCTGTAGGTGTTGAAGACCACCGGCGTGCCGTCTTTCAGGAAGCGGAACTTGAAAACCGGTTGCGCGCTGGCGTTCAGCGTCACGCTGTTCAGATCCCAGGTCACCTGGCTGGCACCGGCTGGCAGATTGCTCTTCACCGACGCAACGCTGGATGCGTTGGTGTTGTTATTGCCGCCAGGAACCAGGTAGACGTTGCCGGGATTTGGTGGCAGCACAGCAACGTGATACACGGTTGCAATCGAAGTCGCGTCGTGGCAAACGGCACACAGCTTGTCGTCGGCCTTGGCGCCGCCGATGTGACCCGGGAACGTGCCGGCCATGTTGATGCCGCCGCCCGTGGCAAAGTTGATGCCGTCATGACAGGCACCGCAGGCAGCGATATTGGGCACATTCTTCCAGTTGTCGCCCTGCAAGGTCTTGTTGACAGCGGTGGCGGAACCATCGTGGCACTTGACGCAATTGCGCTGATCTTGCGGGTAGGTCGTTTCGTTGAACAGGATGCCACCGTAGTTGTAGCCGGTCTTGGACAACTCCTCGCCCAGGTGCAACCGATGCAGGAAGGCCGGGAAATCGCCAACGGCTCTACCAGCAATCTTGTAGGTGCTGCCGGAGTAACCGGTAGCCGTCTTGGTCGCTTCGGCGTTGCCGTACTTGCGCTGGTCGTTGTGGCAAGTCACGCAAAGCCTCGGGTCCTGGCGGCCGCCGCCGTGCACAGCAAATTTGCTGTGGCACTCAAGACAGGCCGACAGCTTCACGACTTCACGCTGCGTGTCAGTGGCAGCAACGACCTTACCGGTCGAGGGAATGAAATCATAGGTGACATTCAGCGGGCTCTTCAGTGGCACGCCGGCGACGACCTGTACGCCGTTCGGCGTATTGGTGCCGGTGCCGGGGGCATTGCCTGAAAGCTGCAACACCACCCGGTGCGTCAGCGTCGCATCGTAGGTCAGATCGCCGAGGTCGGCAACGTCGTTGTTGACGTTGGCCGCTTTGGCCGCCGCCGCCGCTGCGGCAACAACGTCCTTGACTTTGGTGACGTCACGATAGAAGGTGTATTTGTATGTGCCGTCGCCATTGTCAACCAAAATACCTGCGTTGTCGGTGGTTGGCTTGGCTGGAAGCACCGTGGTTGCCGTGGTCGTCGGCACCGAGGTCACGTTGTAGCTGACCCATTTGCTGGGGCTGCCATTGGCGCCGGGGACCAGCTTGGCAATGGTGAAGGCGACGTTGGGGTAGCTGGCCACAGTGGCGGTCGAACTCTTGGAAGTAACGCCCAAGCCCACGACGGGGGTACCCGTGGAGTCTGTCACCTTGAAGCTCACGACCGGTGCGCCGGCAATGGTGACGCCAGTGACGCTACCGGCGAATTGGGCGCTCGCCCATTGGTCTGGCGTCAGCGATGCAATCTTGACAGTCGGAACTGCGTTGGCACCGGCGGGTCCGGTAGCGCCGGTGGAACCGGTAGCGCCAGCGGCGCCGGTAGCGCCAGTGGCGCCAGTGGCACCGGTGGAGCCATTGCTACCGCCGCAACCCGCTATAGCGACCGCCAGCAGACTGGCTGCAGCGATCTTGACCCAATGGGGTGAGGGTCTACTTTTGCTCGACAAGTCGAAATACTTCACATGAGCCTCCTTAGGCGTTGACGTTAAAGAAACAAAACTCCGCTTTACACTGACTTTACAGAAAGCGATTCTGCGATCACTGGATGCCGGCTGGTTTGCGCTGGATCAAACTTGACTGTTCACACCGGTGCTGTTGTTTGCGTTAAATCAATAAGGCTTCGTCAGCACAAAAAAACACCCCGGATACGTTGCCGTATCCGGGGTGTCCGCTGAACTCTAACCAGCGGGGCTATTTGCTTTTCGCCCCCGCCTGGCAGAAGTCAGAACAGGTCGATCATTGGTGAACGACCGCTACGTCGAACTCCTTGCCAACGCCATGGCAAGCCAGGCAGGCTTCGGTCTTCTTCTGCGCCGTTGCACGCGCTTCATAGACTGCACCGCCGTTGGTCACCATGTGCGCCTTAGCGGTGCTGGTGTCATGGCAAGCGAAGCAGGCCGAGGCGATGGGTGAGCTCACCAGCGTCGTGCCTTCAGCCTGAACCGTCACGCCACCAGCACCAGCCTTCGCAGCCGGAACCACAGTGCCGTTGGAAGTCGTGTACGAAGAGACGGTCGCGCCCTCGGCTGTGTAGCTGAAGTTGTTGCCGTAGTTCGTGCCAGCCACCACGTAAGGTGAATTCCTGAACGTACTAGACGTTGTGCTGATAACGCCAGTCGCGGTACTGCTCCACAGCAGTGTCGGCGCCAAGGCAGTTCCATTCGCACCGAAATTGATGGTGTCGGTCAGGTGGCACTGGTTGCAATCCTTCAGCACGCCTGGATAACCGATAAACGAGTAGTTGTCGGTCGCAGAAACACCGGCCCAAGTGTAGCCAACGGTGCGCTTGCTGGAGCCGTGGATACCATGGATGAAGGTGCTGGCATCTGCGGACCAACCATTGCTGGTGCGGTTACCGTTGTGGCAGATGATGCACGCTGTCGGGTCATTGCGGGCACCGCCGTGGAAGCTCGGGTTGGTACCGAGCTGGTCATGGCAGCTGTTGCACTTGGCAGCATCTGTGACGACGCGCCGCGCGGTGTAGCCGGTAGCAACCAGTTTCTTCAGCACGCCAGGAACCGCCAGTCCACCAGAGGCAGCGGTGGTTGGGTTAACCGAGACATTCGCTGCCACATAGGGATAGGCCGCCAGACCCTTTTGCGTGAAGCTGCCGAGGATGGCACCCGTCACCATTTTTGCGGCGGTTGGGATCACGATCGGACTGGCGAGGATGGCGGTCGGGTTGCAGGCTTGTACCGCAGGTGCCGTCACTTTGGTGCAGCCAGCGTCGACCGGTTGTCCAACGAGGTCGCCCGTCAGCGTCGCTGTGAAGTTACCCGCGCTGTCAGCCGTCAGTGTGCCGCCTTTCGGTGAACCGGCAGCAATCAGCAGATTGGTCAAACTCACACTGTGCGAAGCATTGAAGTCCGCCGGTGCAGTAATGCCGTCCTGCGGCACTGCATAAGCCACGTAGAGGCTTGGACCACCCGCAAAGCCGGCGACCGGCTCATAGGCTGGGGATACCACCATCGCGCCTGACGAAGCGTTTCTTACAAGTGTCGGCACAGCCAGCGAGGTGACGGCAACGCCATTCTTCTTGATCTGGAACGTGATCACTGGTTGCTTGGCGGCATTGACCGTGACGGCCGTAATACCGAAGCTGAAGGTGGCAACACCCGCTTGCGCAACCGGGTTGTTCGGCGTGGCAATGGTGGTTTGGTGATAGACCGGAACAGTCGTTGCATCATGGCACAACACGCACTGGGCGTTGTTGGCCTTGGCGCCACCGATGTGGCCGGTCTGTGTTGTGCCAACCGGTTTCGCGGCTGCAACATCCTTGTCGCGATCACCCAGTGTAATCCCGGCGCCAGTGGCAAAGTTGATGCCGTCGTGGCAAGCGCCGCACGCCAGCATGCTGGGTACGTTCTTCCAGTTGTCACCGTTCGGGGTCACAACAGTGTTGCCACCGGTTGTGCTTGCGGTGCCAGTATGGCACTTGGTGCAATTGGCCGGATCTTGCGGGAAGCCGACCGTGTTGAACATCTGCGCGCCGCCATTGCTATTGAAGTTGTAGCCTTGCAATACCAACTCGCCGCCCATGTGTGTCTTGTGAATCATGTTGGGGTAGTTGCCAACCGCTCGACCACCGAGGATCGCTTGCGCCGCGCGTTTTTGTTGCGTGGTGGCGCTGGCGGGTGCGGACACGATCGTGATGCCATCGGCTGCAAACTTCATTTCGCCAGCATTGAAGCTGTACTTGATCTGGTCGGTGTGGCAGGTAACGCATAGGTTCGGGTCATTGCGGCCGACTTGCCAGCCGTTAACCGCTGAGCCCGCATGGCCGATGCCCTTGCCGTCGTGACACGTCGTGCAGGAGGCCTTGTCCACCACCGTGCGAGTGGCAGTGGGCTTGCCACCATTAGGTACGAAGTCGTAGCCCAGGTTGAAGTTATAGACCAGAGGCGCGGCTGCGACTGACGACGCGGCCGCAGTGGGGGTGTTGGTACCGGTGCCGGGCATGTTGCCACTGACGATGACGCCCAGCCGGTGCGTCAGCGTGCCGTCATAAGTGAGATCACCCAGATCGGCCTTCTTCGAGAGGCCGTCAGCGGTGTCGTTCAGGCCAGCCGCGAGGCTCGCAACCTTGGTGACGTCCCGATAGAAGGTGTATTGGTAGCTGCCATCGCCGTTGTCGACCAGGGTACCCTGGTTGTCGGCAGCAGGATAGGTGCCGCACCAAGTCGCAGCGACGCCAGCTGCGTTGTTGCACGACGTTGTCGCAGCAATGGTACCGCCGGCCTCTGCCACTGTTGGCGGCCGCAGCACGCCGTAACTGACCCACTTGCTGGGCTCGTTATTGGCGCCTGGCACCAGTTTGGCCAGGGTGAAAGAAACGTTGGCCAGGCTGGCGACCACAGCGGTGCTGGCCTGAGTCTTGGCGCCCAAGCCGACGATCGGGAGACCCGCGGCGTCTTTGGCCGTGAACTTGACCACGGGCGTGCCGCTGATGGCGACGCTGGTGATGGCGATCTGGGGCTTCATGGCTTGCCATGCAGCAACTGCCGCCGGTGTCGGCGTTGTGGCATTGCTGTTGATAGTCACGTTCGCAGTAAGGTTTGCGCCGGGTGCGCCAGGCGCGCCGGGTGCGCCAGTGGCGCCGGTAGCACCGGTAGCACCAGTGGCGCCAGTGGCGCCAGTGGCGCCATTACTGCCGCCGCCGCAGCCGGCGATGGCAATGGAGAGCAAGCTTGCTGCAGCGAGCTTGATCCAAAGGGAAGAATGTCGATATTTCACTATTGCCTCCTTAGGCGTTAACGTTAAAACAGGGAAAACTTTACACACACTTAACACTGTCGCATTTTGTGTGAGCTGAAGTATGGAATCTTTGCTCTAGATCAAGATCGGCACATTAAAGCCGATCTGACGAGCGACTTTACACCCAATAAAAAACCCCGCAGGCGTTACCGCCTCGGGGTTTCTACGGATTGCAGCGTGCTGCTTAGTTCATGTGAACATCCTTTATGGCAGCCACCTTGCCCGGCGCGTGGCACACCATGCAGGCCTCAACCTTGGTAAAGCTGAAGCCGGTTGTCGTGCCCGTTGCCGGACGCGCACCGCCGGTTGAAACCGTCGATACGCTTGCATAGAGCGCGCCGCCATTCAACTGCATGTGAGAGAGCGCGGTCTTGCTATCGTGGCAACCGAAGCAGGCCGACGAGATCGGTGACGACACCAGATTGTCGGTGCTGTAGTTGACCTGACCACGTCCCAAAGTCGTAATCCACGGTGACAGGCCGCGCGACGGCAAATTGCCAGGATTGGTGGTCGCGTTGTTGGTCATGTCGGTCTTGGCTTCGGTGGTCCACAGCAGGTTCGGCAAGGCAGCCGCATTGGCGGCATTGCTGAAGTCGTAGCTGCCGGCAACGTGGCACTGCTCGCAATTCTTCAACACCCCGGGGTACAGGATATCACCCATGCCGAGCGGATTTGCCGCAGTGGCTTCATAGGTGTAGGGTTGCTCGCGCTTCTGGTTGTTGCCGTGCGCACCGTGAATCAGATTCTTGGCGCTGACCGACCAGCCACCGCCAAATTGCTGATCCGGCGATGCCAGCGAAGCCGGGCCGGTATGACCGGTCGAATTGTTGGGTGTGTGGCAGAGTCCACAACCAGCGCCGTTGTTGCTGCGACCGCTATGGAATGACGGGCTGACACCCAACTGACCGTGGCAGTTGTTGCACTTGTTGGCGTCGACCACGGTACGGCGTGCTGTCTCGCCAACGGCGGTCATCATCGCGAACTGCGGCTCGCGCAAGCGGATGCCCTTCGGGTAGGCCGGCAGATTGAGCTGCACGAAGCCTTGGTAGTCAATGCCGATCACGCCGGTAATCAACTTGGCCGCATCGGGGATGGTGGCACCTAAAGTTGCGGTGTACCAACCACTGGCGTCAGGGCCGGTCTGCGAATTGCCGCTCTTCTTGTCGCGGATGTCGATGATCCTGGCGGTGGCAGAAGTGGTCCAGTCGACCGGCGTCGTGATGCCATCTTGCGGCAGGGCGTAGGTGATCTGGAGGTCGGGGGAGCCGTCAACACCCGTGATCAAAAAGCCTGTCGCGTTCACGGTGACCGGTTGTCCGTCTTTCAGGATTCGATAAACCATCGTAGCTTTGCGAGCGCCGGCAGCACCGGCAACCGTGACCTGCTTGAGCTCAAAGTTGATCTTGTACACGCCTGCTGGCAGAGTGCCGAGTTGTGAGGCCAACGGGATTGCCGGGCCTTGCCCCGATGCGATACCGACTGCGGGAACATTGTCGGCCGTGTTCACCGGATAGCCGCCACGGCCGTTAGAACCAGTGTTATCAACCGTCACGTGGTAGCTCGTGATGTCGGCCGCGGAGTGGCAAATGACACAGGTCACATTGTCTGCCTTGGCGCCACCAACGTGGCCGGTTTGCGTCGTACCGACGGCCTTGCCGGCAGCGACGTCTGCGTCCCGGTCGCCCAGCGTAACACCTTTGCCGGTGGCAAAGTTGATGCCGTCATGGCAGGCGCCGCAGGCCAGCAGGCTGGGCACGTTCTTCCAGTTGTCTCCATTGGCGGTCTTGTTGACGGCGGTGGCGGAACCATCGTGGCACTTGACGCAATTTGCCTGCGGTTGCGGATAACCCACTTCGTTGAACTTGCCTTCGGCCGCGGCGTTGAAATAGTAGCCGGTCTTGACCAATTCCTTGCCCATGTGGATGTGATGCACCATGTTCGGATAGTTGCCCAGCGCACGCCCATTGACGACCGCCGTGGTCGGACGCGCGGTACCGGTCAGTGTCAGACCACCGTTAGTGCTGCTGGCTTCCTGACTGAAGGTGTATCTGATCTGATCGGTATGGCAGGTCATGCAGTATTTGGGATCTTTGCGGCTACCGTGGGCCAGAACTTTTCCAACGTGGCAGCCACTGCAGGATTCGATTTTGACGATGTCACGCGTGTTGCTGACTGCGGTGCCGTCGGGTCGGAAGTCGAACACCGCGTTGGCCGTGTTGACCATGGCGACTGCTGGAACGAGCGTGGCCGCATTGGGCGTGTTGGAACCAGTGCCAGGGGCATTGCCGCCAATTTGAATACCCAAACGGTGAGTCAGCGTGGCGTCATAACTCAGGTCGCCCAGATCGGCCTTTTTGGCCAGACCGTCCGTCGAATCGATCAGGCCGGCCACGATGGTCTTGGCCTGCGTCACGTCGCGATAAAACGTGTACTGGTAACTGCCGTCGCCATTGTCAACCAGCGTGCCTTGTGCATCCGTGGTGGGGAAGGTGCCGCACCAGGTCGGCGCCGTGGCCGAGTTGCACGACGCAGTGGCGGCAATCGTGCCGGCTTTTTGAGCCACCGTCGGCGGTGCTGTCACCAGGTAGCTGACCCATTTGCTGGGTTCGTTGTTGGCGCCGGGAACCAGCTTGGCCATAGTGAAAGCGATGTTGGTCAAACCGGCCACGGTGGCTGTGGCGGCTTGGGATTTGTTGCCGATGCCGACCAGTACCTTGCCGGAGGCATCCTTGACGGTGAATTTGACAACCGGCGTGGTCGCAATGCTGACACTGGTCACCGTGACCTGCGGCGCCAGCGCAGCCCACGCGGCTGAACTGTCGCTCGTGGCAGCTGTCGCATTGCTTGGAACACTGATCACGTTGGTCAGGTCCTTGCCGGGGGCCCCAGCAGCACCGGTCGAACCAGCAGTTCCGGTGGCGCCCGTTGGGCCCGTGGCGCCAGTGGCGCCGGTGGCGCCGTCACTACCGCCGCAACCGGCGAGCGCAATGGACAGCAAGCTCGCAGCGGCGAACTTGATCCAATGATGGGAATGTCGATCTTTCACTATTGCCTCCTTGGGCGTAGACGTTAAAACACGATGACTTACTTTACACACGCTTAACAATGGCAGATTCTCTGTGAATGCATGTTTCAAACATTTGCTCTAGATCAAATATGGAGTGGTTACGTGGTCAGCGCAGCGACTGCGCTGACCATGTTGACAGAAGGGAAATGTCCGGTCAGCGGCGAGCCAGCGCGGCCAGATGGCCCAGAGAATACGGGCCGGTAACGTGGCGCGCTAGGGTAGCTGGTAGCTGTAGGTCACGCCGATGTAGCTGACGCTCTGTGAGGGTTTCTGCACCACCGTGCTGCCGTCCGAGTAGGTGAACGGAACGCCGATGTAGTTCCAGGTCCAGTCGTTGACGTTGTTGCGCTGGTGGATGAAATCGACGCGCACCGATGCGCCTTTGTCGATCACATAGCGGCCAAACAGCTTGAGCGCGGTCTGGCTGTACATGATGTCGGGCAGGCCACCGGTGCTGGCCAGCAAGGCTCGGATGTCCTGCGTGGCGAGTGCATCGAGTGACTGGTCGTAGACGCTCTTGTCGTTCATGTAGGACAAGCTGCCGCCGATGTCGAAGGTGCTGCTGACTTTGCCGGTGAAGCCAATGTTGGCGCCAAGATTTCGGTTGTCAAAGGCCATCACGTAGCCGGCCGGACGCACTTGGTTCTGATTTTGCAGGCTCTGCGACAGGTAACCATTCAGCGCCCAGGCGTCCGACAAGGCGTAGTTCCAGTCGAGGCTCAACTGGCCCATGCGGCTGTCGCGCAACCCATAGAGAGAAGGCGTGTCGAAGCTGTCCTTGCCGGACTCGGCGCTGAGCTGCAGGCTCAGGCTCTCGGTCGGTTGCCAGTCGGAGAACAGCTTGACTTTGTCGCGCTTGCGATCGGCCAGCGTTGGCATGTAGATGGCGGTCGACGGCAGGCCGGCAACCGTGTCCGACGGGTTGGTGACTTCGGTCAGGCCCAGGCCGCTGTTGTCCATCAACCAGTTGGAGCCGTCGCGCCGGCTGCGCGATAGCGTGATGGCGCCACTGAAGTTGTCGGACATGCGGCGACGCAGTTCGGCGCGCACGGTGGTCTCATCGGTCTTCTGCCGCAGAGCACTGATGCCGGAGATCGCGCTGGTGGCGGTAAAGGCGCCGCGATCGATGCTTTCGCGGTCTGCGCCCAGGGTGCCGCGGTAGTCGCTGTCAAAGGCCCAGCTGGCTTGCAGCTTGCTATTCGTTTTGCGGTTGGGCACGCTGTGGTTGGTGTAGGTGGCCGTGCCTTCGGTGTTGTACATCGCGATCGGTGTCTGGTCGTCGCGGTTCTCGTAGCGCAGGTCGGCGAGCAGGCTCAGTCGCGGAACCGGGCGCGAGCTCAGGCTCAGCTTGCCGGTGCTGGTGTTGTACTGTCCGTTCAGGCTGGAGACACCGGCCGGCGCGCCGCCAAGCCCGGCAGCGGCAAAGCTGTCGTTCTGCGTGGCCATGGTGCGGCCGAGTTTGAAGGTGGCGCGGGTCGTGGTGCTGAAATCGAAGCTGCCGCTGAGGTCAACCTGGTGCGCCTGGTTGTCTGGCGCCAGTGACTGCGGCAGCCGCAGGATGTCGAGCAGGCTGGCGTTTGACGTTGTGTTCAGCACGCCCGGGATGGTCGGGTTCAGCGAGCCATTGTCGTTGCGATAGTAGGAGCCGTAGTAGCCCAGGCTGAAGCGCAGTTTCTCGATGGCGTAACTGAAGCGGGCTTCGATCTGGCTGTGGTTGGCGCTGATGGGCTCGGGCATCATAAGCAGTGCCCAGCCGGTGCTGGCGCCGCACGAAGGCGCAATCACCGACGGGCAGTTCATGCCTATGCCCGACAGGCGCGCACCGTCCTTCTTTTCGCTCTTGACGTCGAACTGGAACTGCAGTTCGGGCGTGATCCATTTGACAAGGCCCAGGCCCAGGCCGGTGCGCTTGGTCTTGAGATCGACGTCAGAGCCGCTGCCCGCGCCGCCGGCGAGGTTCACGACCTGCGGCGCAGCCGAGCCGATTCCGAGCACGCCGGTATTGACCGAGTTCGGGTTGTAGCGCACCAGTTCGCCGTAGTCTGCCGTCATCTTCCAGTTTCCGGGGTTCTTCCAGATCAGGTGCATTTCGCGCGTCTCGAGCCCGAGGTTTGAACCGGTGAAGTCGACCCAGGTGCCTTTGTCCTGATTGCGCAGGCTGTAGTCGAACCCGAGAATACCGACGGCGTCAGGCGTGCGCAGACCGTTGTACTGGCCAAACTGGGCACGGTCGGCGCTGGAGCCGCTGACCAGGCCAAGGCCCACGCTGACGCCGATTACGGGCTTGGCTTCATCGCCTTCGGCATGCGCGTGCAGCGGGACGAAAACTGCCGACAGCGCCAGTGCAAGCAGGCTGCGTTGAAAGCGGAATGAGGGATGGAGTAGGTTCATGATGGCTCTCCGTGTTTCAGCGCGTCATGAGCTGTGGCGTCGGGTTGGTGGTAGACGGATTGTTGGACCCGTGGATCTGGGTATGGCAGTTCAGGCAACTGCGACCCTGCCACAGGTTGATCACGTTCTTGCCACTGGCAAAACTATTGCCGACTGGCACGCCGGTCTGACCGCCAAAGGCGCCGACGCCGCCAGCCACGTGGGGCGTGTGACATTGCTGGCAAAGCATCGGCGGGCGTGTCTTGAGCATGCCGGCGATGACGCTGCCGTGCGGGTTGTGGCAGTTGGAGCAGTCTTCTGTGACTGGATCATGCTGGTGCACGAACGGGCCGCGTTTTTCGGCATGGCAGGTGTAGCAGGTGTCGTTCGTGCTGTCGCGTTTGACCAGCTTGGGTCCGACCGAGCCATGCGGATTGTGGCAATCGGAGCAGACCATCTTGCCTTCGGGAACCGGGTGGTGGGAAGGACGATTGACCTGCGAGCGCTGTTCCTTGTGGCAGGTGTAGCAGACTTCTGCCTGCGTCGCGCGGTTGCGGACCTTGTCATTGTTGCTGTGGATTTTGTGACAGGAATTGCAGGCCACATCGGCATTGTCATGCGCGCTGCCATTCCAATGCGTGCGATTCGGGTCTTTGATGTGGCAGTTCATGCAGACTGCGCTGCGTTCATTGGCCGGCAGTGCGAGCTTCCTGATGAACATGCGATCAGGGTGGTTGTCGGCCGGTTTCTTGGGGTGCTCGAGGCTGGGGCCATGGCAGCTGATGCAGTCGGGAACCCGCGCGTCGCTGGCAAAGCCATGTGCGGTCTTGCTCATGTCGGGCAGGTCTTCTTCGTCATGGCAGGTGACGCACAGCTTGGCACCGACCTCGCCGGCGGCCCAGGCCGACCCCATCGGACCGAGCAAACCGAACAGGCACAGGCCCAGTATGGCCATTGAACTCTTGAATTGCATCCCAAATCCCTTCAAAACAGTTGGCAAGCTGCGGCGACCCATGGCTAATTCAATCCGTGGACGATGTCCACACTCTTGAAGCCGCCGCTGGCGTGACAGTCGTCACAGGTTTCGCGTGGCAACACGGCAGACACATCCGCCTGCGTGCGGGTGCCGAAAGTGGCGCCGCCGAAGTTGAGCACGTGCACCTGCGCAGTGCTGGAATCGTGGCAGGAAGTGCAAGTGGCCGCCTTAGGCGAGATCACTTTCCAGAGCTTCGGGTCGGTGACTCCTGCATCCTTTTTGACCACCGCGCCGAGCGTGCTCTGGTCGCGCTTGTAGGAGTTGTTGACGTGACAGGTGTTGCAGTTCAGGCTGGCGCCAGGCCATTTGGTGTCGGCTGAGAAGTTAGTCACCGCAACCGGTTTTCCGGTGCTGTCGACTTGCTGCGACAGCGAGGGGCCGCCGGTCATCGATGTGCCGTCGAGGTTGAACGCGCCCACCACCGTGTTGCCGGCTGTGAACGGATAGGTGCGCTTGCTGCTGCTATGGATGCCGTGGATCATGCGCTTGAACTGGTAAGACTCGTTCAGTGCCAGCCCGTTCGTCATCACGGTCGATGACACCCGGTTCGGATCATGGCAGGTCACGCAGGCTTCAACGATGGTGCGGGCACCACTATGGAAGGCATTCGCCAACGTGTTCGAACCAGAAGTCGTACCGAGAAAGCCGTGGCAGGCATTGCACTTTTCGGTTGCGACGATGGTGCGGCGCGGCTGCAGGGTGCCGCTCAGCGCGAGTTCCATGTAACTGTGCTGCACGCCGATGTTGACCAGCACCGTGGGTATCACCTCGGGCCGCGGATTGGTACCGGAACTGGCTGCCAGCTGGTGCTCCTTGATCTGGCCGACGCTGACGACGCGGGCTGTGCCTTTGGCAAAGGCGATCGCGCTGTCGTCGGGCACCGGGATCGCAACCGTGTAGTGATTTTTGCCGTCATTGCTGCCTTGGTAGGCATAGGCATTGGCAGCGCTGCCGCCGTTGTTATAAGCAGAGAATTCGGTTACCGCGTCGAACTGGCCGACCATGTTCTGATAGGCGAGGTAGAAGCGCAGGTTGCCGAACCGTGCGGTGTTGGCGCAAGTGAGCGTCGCCCCACTGCCGCTGCAGTCCGACGTCACCAGGTTGTAGGCTGCGTTGCTGTTGGTCGGATCCGACAGGAAGTATTTGACGCTGACGCTGCGGGCCTTGTGGTCGGCGGTGTCGTTGAACGCGACGCTCTCAATATTCATCTTGTACTTGGCGACGTTGATCTGCACCTGATTGAAGTGCACGCTTTCGGCCGAGAGGACGGAACCGACTCCGTGGCAGCTGGCGCACTGCTGATTGGTCAGCGCCTTGGCCGGCGCCCCGGGAGCGATTTGCGCGCCTGCGATGGCCTTGTGGCTGGTATCCCAGGCTGAACCCGCGTTGTTGGCATGGCAGGTCAGGCAGGCTTCCTTGCTCGGGTGGTTCTTCCAGTTGTCGCCCTGCGGCGTGCTCGGATTGGCGCCCGAATGGCACACTGCACAGTTGCGCAGGTCCTGCGGAAAGCCGACCTCGGCATAGCTGTGCTTGCTGTCCTGATAGCCCCAGATCGTGTAGTCCTCGCCGCCGGCTGCCGTACTGAGCAGTCTGCCGGCATGGATCTTGTGAACCATGGTGGAAAGGGTCAGCACGTTGCCGCTATTGGCGTCGGTCGTACCGGGGTTGTGACACAGCACGCAATATTGGGTATCGACGCGGCCACCGCCATGCAATCCCAGTTTTTCATGACAATTGTTGCAGGATGTAACGTCGGTCATCTTGCGGGTTTTGGCCGGATCGGTGACCAGCACCGATTTGCCGTTGGTGTCCAGCGTGAAATCAACGTAAGGGTTGACCAGAACTGTGACACCGGCTGCGTTCTGGTAACTGAGCTGAATGGCGACACGGTGCGTGCGTGCTGGTTCGAACACCACACCGTTGGTCTGGGTTGGGTCCTTGATGTCGGTCTTGAAGGTATAGGTGTAATAGCCGTCGGCGTTGTAAACCAGTTGCGTTGCCAACAAGGCGGGGTCGGTTTGTTTGGGGTCGGTTGTGGCCTGCATGGCTGACGTGAGCACCGGCTTGCCAGCGGGTCCAACGCCAGGGGTGGCAGTTTCCTTGCGATAGATGTAGTTGACCCACTGGTCCGGGTCGCCATTGCTGCCGGGCACCAGTTTGGCGATGGCAAAGCTGACGCTGCTGATGGTCAGGCCGGTCTTCACCGCGCCGTCAGAGAACACTGTGAAGTTCACCTTGGGCGGGCCGCTGACCGCTACCGCCGCTATGCCGGCACCCTGCAGCACCGTGAAGGGCGCGGACGAATTGGTCGCGCTGTCGTTTGCCGGTAGCGCCGCGGCTGCCGCAATGACGCCGTTAGCCGGCGGCGCGACGGGTTGGGGGCTACCGCCACCGCTGCTGCCACCGCAACCTGCCATGACCAGTGAGATCAAGCAGGCACTACCCCAACGAGCCCATGAATGTTTCATTTTTTCTCCGTCGTTTCCTGTTAAACGACACGACACGAACTGCTGACAGCGGTTAGCGCGATACCGTTATTTCCTTGCAATTCATTCTAGCGAGTGAACCATTCACTTGTTCGTCGGGTGGTTCGGATCTACTGCGCCAGAATCCAGTCGGCCAGGTTTTTCTGTGCGGCGGCATCCTTGGTGTCAACGATCTTGTGCTCTTCCTCGCCGTCAGCCGTCTTCACCTTGGGACCGGTCGTGATGGCCTTGACGACGGTGGCCTGGCCATCGGCCTTGCCTTTGTACTTGGCGCCAATGCTCTTCAGGGACGGGCCTTTTTTCACCTTGTCAACGTCATGGCAGGTATTGCATTTGTTCTTCTTGAACAAGGCCTGCGCTGCGTCGGCGTCGACCGCCGCGATGGAGTGGGTCGAAAATCCGGCCAGCGCTGCAACGGCCAGGGACGCTGCGATTTGTGTCAATTTCATTTCAAAGCCTTTCAGGTTACGGTTTCATCGGTCTAAAGCAAACTCAAGCAAACGCGATGGTTTGCTTGCGACAAGGATAAACGCTAAGCCATTACCTGCTCTGCTGGAACTCAATGGTATGGGCTCTGGTTGATATAAATCAAATAGTTTCTCGGGTTTTCGTCCGCGGTGTTGCATTCTCGTCAGCTCTGGCCGGGCCGGCAGGGCTATTGGCCGATAGCCTGAAGCCACTGGTCGATCTCCAGCGCTGCGGCATCGGCGGCGGCCGTCAGAGCCCGCACCCCGCCTGATGCATCGGGCGTAGGGGCTTCGCGTTGCACGACCAGACTGCGCTGCGCCAGCCACTTTCCCCCTTTGGGGCCAGGGCGCGTCACGGTGGCGCGCAGCCTCAGCAGGCCCGAGCTGGCGGCGGCCGAATTGAACAGCTGGCTGAACTCTTCAAGCTCAATTTGCAGCAGTGCCGGCGTGGCGGCGTCCGCTTCGACGCTTTCACCAGGGTTGAGCATGGCTCGGCGTTGGCTCAAGTGCTGGCGCAAGCGCAGGCGTAACAATTGCGCCGGAGTGGCACTCCAGCGCGCCAGTGCGTAGGGCCGCAGTTGCTGACTGTCGATGTAGTTCAGTCGGTAGAGGAGGGCGGTGCTGTCGAGCGCCGGACTGGCTTCGATCACATCAAGCATCAGCGCCGGCAGGCGATCAGTTGCCGTGGGTGCGATATTGCGCGCAGCGCCGGGGCCAAAATCATAGATCACCGGTGGCGCCGGACGGCTTGACATGGCACACCCTGCCAGCCCCAGCATGAGAACAAAAACGAGCCAACTGAGGACCATGGGGTGGGTCCGGTGAATTGCTCGAGTCATGGCGTCTTTCATGGTTGTTCCCGGTTGGCGACGAAGCCGGGCTCGCCCGGGCCGGGCGGCGTCACAACGTTGCCGAGAATCAGAGATTGCGGGTTTTCGCTGAGGGTGCTCGCGGCCCGACCCAACTGGCGCGCGCCGCGTGCACCGTCCTCAAGTGCCCGGTTGACACGCGGCAGAGTCGCCGAATTCAGATTCTGTCCAGTGGACCCCAGTGTCTCGCTGCCGCTGGCGATCTGGTCCAGCGTGCCACCTTTTGCATTCATGCGTTCGGTGAGTATGCGGAAGGCGCGCGCCGAACTGCGTGCCTCCTCGGCGCTCTCGCCAACCCGGATTGACGTGTCCTTGATGCTCTGAAGCGTGGCGTCGGCGTTTTGCACCAATTGGGGCAGAACCTTGCCGGATGCATTGCTCAAATTGCCGATGCTGGCCGCCGCCTGGTCCAGGCTGGCAACGGCAGAGATCAGCTTCTGCTGGTTGGCCGGCGCAAGCAGCAGGTTCATGCGTCGCGCTGTCTCTTCGAGTTGTGACAGGATGCTCACGCCCCGGTCGGCAAGTTTGGAAAGCAACCCGGCTCGCATCGGAATGCGCCCCGGCATTCGTTCGCTGGTGTCGACCCGGACCTGGGATTCGCCGCTGTCATCGAGCTGCACGAATGCCAGACCGGTGACGCCCTGAAAGCCAAGGGTGGCGAAGGTCGACTGTGTGATCGGCGCCTGGTCGTTGATGGCGATCCGGATCAGCACCTGGCCGCTGACCTTGGGATCGATGCCAATGGCCGTGACCTTGCCCACTGGAACGCCCTTGAAACGCACCGAAGCCTGTGGCTGCAGACCGGTGATTGAGTCGGTGCTGGTCAATTCAAAGATCCGCAGTTGACGGTTGTCTCGTGTCAGCCAGACCGCCAGCGCGATCAGCAAGCTCAACAGCAATAGCACAAAAGTGCCGGCGGCAAGGGCGTGCGATTTATTTTCCATTTTTTCTCGGTACCTCTTTCTACACCGACTGGGGCTGCTGCTGCAAGAGGGAGGCGGCACGCCGCCCGCGAGCGCCGCGGAAGAAATCATGGACAAACGGATGAGCGCAGGCCATCACATCGGCTGGCGTACCACTGACGACAATGCGCTTGTCGGCCACCACGGCAACACGGGTGCTGAGCTCGAACAGGGTGTCCAGATCGTGCGTCACCATGACGACAGTCAGCCCGAGTTCGTTGTGCAGCGAGCGCAGCAACGCACAAAAGGCGTCGGCGCTGTCGGGGTCAAGGCCGGCGGTCGGTTCGTCCAGCAGCAACAGCGGCGGGTCCATCACCAGTGCGCGCGCCAGGGCCACGCGCTTGACCATGCCGCCGGACAGTTCGGCCGGCATCTTGTGCGCCTGCGCCGGATCAAGGCCGACCATTTGAAGTTTCACCATGGCAACATCGCGTATCAGCTCCGCAGGCAGGGTTACGAGTTCCTGCAGGGCAAAAGCAATGTTCTCGATGACCGTGAAGGCTGAAAACAGTGCGCCGTGCTGGAACAGCATGCCGACGCGACTGGCGGCGCCCTCGGAGCCCATCTGAGAGGCTGGTTGACCGAGTACCGTGACGCGACCGCGAGTCGCCGTTTCCAGGCCGAGTATCTGGCGCAACAGTACAGTCTTGCCACTGCCAGAGCCGCCGACGATGGACAGCAACTCGCCGGCTTCGATGCGAAGGTCAAGGTCCTGGTGAATCACCGTCTCAATGCCGGCGTAGTGATAGACGGTCCAGAGCTTATCGATCTTCACGACCGGTGCCGTGGTCGCCTTCATATGCCGATGTCCTTGAAGATGACGGCGAACAGCGCGTCGACCAGAATCACCATCGTGATGGAGGTCACAACCGACGCCGTCGTGCCCTGGCCCAGGCTCTCGGTATTGGGCTTGACGCGCAGACCGTAGTGGCAGCCGATCAAGGCAATCAGCAGTCCGAACACAACAGATTTGCCAACTGCCAGCGCCAGGTTCGACACCTCTACGGCGCGCGGCAGAGCCTGGAAGAAGTAAGCCGGTGTGACGTCCATCACCAGATCGGAAGCCAGCATACCGCCCAGCAGCGCAGCCATCGTGGTCCAGACCGTCAGCAAGGGCATGGCGATGGCCATGGCGATGGCGCGCGGAAGAACCAGCCGGTAGCCCTTGGCAATGCCCATGACCCGCATCGCGTCCAATTCCTCGGTGACCCGCATGACTCCGATCTGCGCCGTGATGGCCGAGCCGGAGCGTCCGGCGATCAGGATCGCCGCCAACACCGGTCCGAGTTCGCGGATCAGCGCGAGACCCAGGATGTTGACGATAAAGGCGTTGGCGCCGAACTGGCGCAGCTGTTGCGCCATCAGGTAGGCCAGCACCACGCCAATCAGGAAACCGACCAGTGCCGTGATCGGCAGGGCGGTGGCGCCGATGCGGTACAGGTGGCCGGACACGTCACGCCATGGGCCGCGTCGTGGTGCAGCGGCCAGTCGCAGGCTGTCCAGCAGCAACTGGCCGTTCAGACGGATGAAATAGCTGATGTGCTCCTGCAGCACCAATAGTCTGTCGCCAAGTCGCAGGAAGAGCTGCCAGGCTGATCGTCTGGTCGGCTGCGGTGGCGTTGTGACGTAGCGCGCCACCCGCGTCAGCATGGCGCGTTGCGCTTCTTGCAGCAGCAAACCGGCCGGCCAGTGATGACCCCAGGCGTTCCACAAGAGCTGTGCGCCGGTATGGTCGAGCCGCTGCAGTTGTCTCAGATCCCAGGTCGGAGCCTTCACTTGGACCGCGCAACAATTCGCCAGATCCTTTTCAATTTGCGGCCACGTCGCTGGCTCGGCCAAACGGGCCGCGGTCCAACTTCCCGCGAGCAACACACGGATCCCCTCGGGCGTGCTTTGCTGCCGGATGCTTGGACGGTTGTCGGCGGTGGCCGTTCGTTCGATCAAAATAATGCAAAAGTGGGTTGGTGACAGCCTGCAGTCGGGCATCGTACCGCCAATAGCGCTTGGCTTGCGGCAAAATGTCCGAAACAGGAGCGACAAGTGACCAATTTGATTATTTCATCAACGCCGGAACTTGCTGTGGCGCAGCGCGGTCCGGTGCTCTGGCTGACCATCAACCGGGAGGAACGGCGCAACGCCATGAGCCACGCGGTGCTGGCCGCCATGACGCAGGCCATCGCTGCGGCGCAGGGCGAGCGAGAGATTCGCGCCATTGTCATCACCGGTGCCGGCACCAAGGCTTTTTGCGCTGGCGCCGATCTGCAGTCGGCGCAGGCCTTCACCACCGATTATTCGGAACCGTTCGGGCATCTGGCGCAACTGTTGCGCGTTGCGCGTGCGAGCTACGTGCCCTTGATTGCACGCGTCAACGGAGCCTGCATGGCGGGTGGCATGGGCTTGATGGCGATGTGCGATATGGCGGTGGCGGCGCGCCATGCGGTGTTTGGTCTGCCGGAGGTGAAGGTCGGCGTCTTTCCGGCCCAGGTGCTCAGTGTGTTGCAGCACCTCATCCCCCGGCGTGTACTCAACGAGATGTGTTTGACCGGCGAGCCGATCACGTCAAAGCAAGCGCTGGAACTGGGTCTGGTGAACCATGTTGACGATGACGTCGATGCCAAGCTCCAGTGGCTGCTGGAGAGGCTTCTCGATAAATCACCGGCTGCCATCCGGCGTGGCCTGTACACAATGAAGAGGGTGGAGGCAATGGCGTTCGAGGAATCGATGTCGTTCACCGAGAGCCAGATCGCTCTGTTTACCCTCACCGAAGATGCCAAGGAGGGACAGAAGGCGTTTCAGGAAAAACGCAAACCGAACTGGCTGGGGCGTTGACCATGAACACACAATTTGACTACATCATTGTGGGTGCCGGTACCGCCGGCTGTCTGCTGGCGAACCGACTCTCAGCCGATGCCAGCAAGCGGGTCCTGCTGATCGAAGCGGGGCGCAAGGACGACTACCACTGGATTCACATCCCGGTTGGCTATCTCTATTGCATCGGCAACCCGCGCACGGACTGGCTTTACAACACCGAGCCGGACGCCGGACTCAATGGCCGTGTGTTGCGCTATCCGCGTGGCAAGACTCTGGGCGGTTGCAGCAGCATCAATGGGATGATCTATATGCGGGGCCAGGCACGTGACTACGATCAGTGGGCCCGGCTCAGCGCTGATGATGCTTGGTGCTGGAACAATGTGCTGCCGTACTTCAAGTTGCACGAAGATCACTACCAAGGGGCCACTGCGGCGCATGGAGCCGGCGGAGAGTGGCGGGTTGAGAAACAGCGCTTGCGCTGGGATGTGTTGGACGCATTCGCACAAGCCGCGCAACAGGCCGGCATTGCCGCCACCGACGACTTCAACCGCGGCAGTAACGAGGGCGTGGGTTATTTTGAGGTCAATCAAAGGGCCGGCTGGCGCTGGAGCGCGGCGCGCGCATTCTTGCGCCCGACTTGCTACGCACGGCCCAATTTCGAGGTCTGGACCTCGGCCCAGGTTGCCAAGCTTGTGATCGAGAACCAGCCCGATGGCAGCCAGCGCTGCAGTGGCGCGCAGGTCTGGACTGATTCAGGGATGGTGACGGCGAGCGCGAGCTTGGAGGTCATCCTGAGTGCCGGCAGCATTGGTTCGCCCCAGATCCTGCAACTCTCCGGCATCGGCCCGGCAAGCCTGCTGCAAAAGAATGGTATTGCCGTGTTGCAGGACTCCCCCGGGGTCGGCGCCAACCTGCAGGATCATCTGCAGATTCGCGCCGTGTTCAAGGTACACGGCGTCAAGACTCTCAACACCCAGGCCAACTCGCTTTGGGGCAAGGCCATGATTGGCCTGGAGTACGCACTCAAGCGCACCGGTCCGATGAGCATGGCGCCCTCGCAACTCGGCGCCTTCACACGCAGTGACCCGACCCAGCCTTATCCGAATATCGAGTACCACGTGCAGCCGCTGAGTCTGGACGCCTTTGGCGAACCGCTGCACAGCTTCAACGCCTTTACCGCAAGTGTCTGCAATCTGAATCCGACCAGCCGTGGCTCGATTTGCATCAAAGGCCCCGATTTTGCACAGGCACCGGCGATTGCACCCAATTACCTGAGCACTGAGGCGGATCGCAAGGTGGCGGCCGATTCGCTGCGATTGACGCGCCGTATCGTGGCGCAGCCGGCATTGGGCCGCTACCAGCCGCAAGAGTGGAAGCCCGGCGTGCAGTTTCAGACCGACGACGAGTTGGCGCGACTGGCGGGCGACATTGCCACCACCATCTTTCACCCGGTTGGCACGACGAAGATGGGCGCCGCCGATGATCCTCTGGCGGTGGTCGATTCGCGTTTGCGCTTGCGCGGCAAAGGCGGCCTGATTGCCGGTCTGCGGGTGGTCGACGCCGGCGTGATGCCAAGCATCACAAGCGGCAACACCAACTCGCCGGCTCTGATGATTGCCGAGAAGGCGTCGCAGTGGATTGTTGAGGATGCGCTACGGTCCGTCAAAGTCAAATAGAGGGTAAATCCGGAAAGGGTAAGCACTGATGTCGCGGAAGGTTTTGGCGCGTACATTTGCGCCAAGCTTCGGCGGGCTAGCGCCGCGTTGAAGAAGAAGGACCGTGGAGACAGCCCCGAGGGCATATAAATGAAAGATTGGGCACCGCTTGCAGTGGTGCCCATTTTTTTTGGCGGCCGATAGGGCGTGTGCACTTTACGGAGTCGGCGGCCAGGGCACTTCGGCCAGAGGTCGCGGCTTGCCGATGGGGGCCGGCGCCTGCGCTTTTTGTACGGCCGCAATGTCTTCCGGACTTGGGTACTGACTCAGCAACCAGTAATCGAAAATGCGGCGCGCAATAGGAGCCGCATTCTGAGAACCGAAGCCTGCGTTTTCAACCACCATGGCAAGTGCGATCTTCGGATCATCGGCCGGTGCAAAGGCGGTAAACAGCGCGTGGTCGCGAAAGTGCTCATCGACCCTGGAGGCGATGTACTTTTCATTCTGCTTGATTTGAACCACCTGAGCGGTACCGGTCTTGCCGCCGCTGGTATAGCCGGCGCCGCGAAAAGCAGAAGCCGACGTGCCCTCGATATTGACGCCCACCAGCGCATTCTTGATCACCGCAATATTGGCTGCTTTGGCAATCACTTGACCGACTGATTCGCGCAGTGTGCTGGTTGGCCTGTGCGTGATGATGTCGACCACCTCCTTGACCAGGTGCGGCTTCATCTTGACTCCATTGTTGGCCAAGGTCGCAGTGGCTGAGGCCAGTTGGAGCATGGTGAAATTGTTATAGCCCTGGCCGATGCCCAGGGAGATGGTTTCACCCGCGTACCATTTCTGTTGGTCGGCGCGTCGGTAGGCGTTTCGTTTCCATTCGGTCGACGGCAACAGGCCGCGGACTTCGCCAAAGATGTCGATGCCAGTCAGCTCGCCAAAGCCGAAGCGCTGCATCTGGTCATGGATGGTGTCCACACCGAGGTCATTGGCCAGCATGTAGTAGTAGGTGTCGCACGACTGCACGATGGACTGGTACATATTGACGGTACCGTGACCACCCTCCTTGTCGTCGCGAAAACGGTGATTGCCGAACATGTAGTAGCCGGGGTCGAAGATGGTCTTCTCCGGAGTGCGCGTGCCAGTCTCCAGAGCTGCCAGGGCCATGAAGGGCTTGTAGGTCGAGCCCGGTGGGTAGGTGCCGCGCAGCGCGCGGTTGAGCAACGGCTTGTCAGGAGATTCGTTAAGTGCTTGCCAGTTTTCGCTGTCGATGCCCTCGACAAACAGGTTGGGATCGAAAGTCGGCTTGCTCACGAATGCAAGTATTTCGCCGGTCTTGGGATCCATTGCCACCAGCGCGCCGCGGCGTTCACCGAACAACTCCTCAATCAGGTATTGCATGCGGATGTCGATCGACAGTTTGACTGTGTTGCCCGGTGTCGCGGGACTGCTGGCCAGCTTGCGCATGGCGCGCCCGCCAGCCGAGGTTTCCACCGATTCGACGCCAGTCGTGCCGTGCAACTGGGTCTCGAAACTCTGCTCGATGCCGAGTTTTCCGATGTACTCTGTGCCACGGTAATTGGCCTGGTCATCGGAGTCGTCCAGATTTTCCTTCTCGGCCGGATTGATGCGCCCGATGTACCCGATGACGTGGCTCGCGAGTTCTCCGTAAGGATAGTTTCGAAACAGTCGCGCCTTGATTTCAACGCCTGGAAAGCGAAAGCGCTGGGCCGCGAACTTGGCGACCTCCTCATCGCTGAGACGGGTCCGCAGGGGCAGCGATTCAAAACTCTTCGACTCTTCCAACAGTTTTTTGAAGCGACGCCGGTCGCGCTGCGTGATGTCCAGCACCTGCGACAGTTCTTCAATCGTCTGCTCCAGGTTGGCGATCTTGGAGGGCGTGACTTCAAGCGTATAGGCCGAATAGTTGCTGGCCAGCACGATGCCATTGCGGTCCAGGATCAGCCCGCGGTTAGGCACCACCGGAACGATCGTGGTACGGTTGTTCTCGGCTTGCTCCAGCAGGTCTTCATGACGAACCAGCTGGAGGTAGGCCAGCCTCGATGCAACCAGCAGGAAACAGACAAGAACCGCAATGCTAGCCACCAGCACCCGGCTGCGAAAGCGGGACAAATCGGCTTCGACGTTGCGCAGTTCGGTCATAGCCGCCGCGCCGGGCCGCCCCAAGCAAGGCAAGCCCCCTCTGGGGGCAGCGAAGTACACAACGTGACGAGCGTGGGGGTCATGGTCGCCGCCGCGCCGGGCCGCCCCAAGCAAGGCGAGCCCCCTCGGGGGGCAGCGCAGCACGCGAAGCGGCAAGCGTGGGGGTCATGTTACAGAGGACGGTGCGCATCAGGGTCGGGGGAGCGTCGTTGCGGCGCCAGCAAGAGCACGCTGACGACGGGCCACAGGGCGGCCTCCAGAACCGGCGACAGCAGCATCAGAAACCCCGGAAAGGTGCCACCGGCCATCATTCGAGTTATCAGCTCAATGGCGTGGGACGCCGCAAACAGCGGAAAAACCTGAAACGCCTGCGACGGCACTGTGAACCACAACAGGCGTCGATGAATGGCGATGGCCAAAAAGCTCAGTACCGTGTAGGCCAGTGCATGCTGTCCCAGCAGCGCACCTTGATGGACATCGATGACAACGCCAAAGGCAAAGGCGACGCCGATGCCGACGCGCAGCGGTTGATGAATGCTCCAGAACGCCAGGACCAGCGCCAGAAAGTCCGGCGTCCAGGCGGCGCGCCCGAACAGGCCCATGTTCTGCAGCATGTTGAGTCCGAGCGCTGCCAGCAAACTGGCCAGAATGAAAAATGGATTGGCCGGCAGCAGCAGCTGGTGGCCTGGGCGCATGATCATTTTCTGCCCCCCTTCTTGGATGCGGCGGCAGGCGTTTCGATCGGCGGGCGGGCGGCGATCTGGCTGATCAGGGGCTTCAGCACCATGACATGGCCGACCCCCGAGACCAGTGCCAGCGGTTGACAGCTGATGCGTGCGAAGGCCGAGTCGACCCGACGATCGACCTTCTCCACCTTGGCCACCGGCAAGCCCTCGGGGTAAATGCCATCAACGCCGCTGGTGGTCAACAGATCACCGCTCTGCACGTCTGCGTTGGCCGCCATAAAACGCAGTTCCAAGGCGTTGGCACGCAAGCCCGGGTCACCGAAGGCAACGCCACGCGCTCCGGTACGGGTGTTGAGCACGGGAATGGCCTGATCACGATCGGTGACCAGCGTCACTTCGCTGACCATCGGGTAGACGCGGGTGACTTGACCGAGCACACCGTTTTCGTCGAGTACCGGAGAGCCGGCCAACACGCCTTCGAGGGCGCCCCGGTCGATAATGACTTTGCGCGTATAGGGATCGGCTGCGTCATACAGCACCTGTGCTGCCTGCCACGATGTCGTCACTTTGTCACGCAGGGCAAGCAGCTGGCGCAGGCGGGAATTCTCGAGCATCATCTGTTCGACCTGATTGGCGCGTAGCGATTGGACGCTGAGTCTGCGGTGGGCCTCCTTCTCACCGGCCTGCGAAGCCTCCAGCGACTCGAAATAGTGCGCCCCACCCTCGACCCAAACCAGTGGCCGCAGTGTCAGCCACTGCATCGGGTACAACACCGTGGCAACCACCACGCGCACCGGTCGAACGATTTCGAAGCGGGCGTCAGCCACCATCAAGAACAGGGCCAGGGCACTGAAGAAAACGAGCTTGGATAGGGCGGATGGACCCTGCCTGAAAAAGGGCGGCGGCGTGCTGTCCAGCGTACCGAGCGGCATCGCTGCACCCGCGACTATTCGCTGGTGAAAATGGAGCCCAGACGCTCCATCCGCTCCAGCGCGATGCCACAACCGCGCACCACGCAGGTCAGTGGATCTTCGGCGACCAGAACGGGCAGGCCGGTTTCTTCGGCCAGCAGGCGGTCCAGATCGCGCAACAGCGCGCCGCCACCGGTCAGCATCATGCCGCGATCGGCAATATCGGCGCCCAGTTCAGGCGGGGTCTGCTCCAGCGCGTTCTTGACGGCCGACACGATGTTGTTGATCGGGTCCGTCAAGGCTTCCAGAATTTCGTTGCTGGAGATCGTGAAACTGCGCGGAACCCCCTCGGACAGGTTGCGACCACGCACTTCCATTTCGCGGACTTCGCTGCCGGGAAAAGCCGAGCCGATGTTCTTCTTGATCGACTCTGCCGTCGGTTCTCCGATCAGCATGCCATAGTTGCGCCGGATGTAGTTGATGATGGCTTCGTCAAACTTGTCGCCACCGACGCGCACACTGCCTTTGTAAACCATGCCGCCGAGCGAGATCACGCCAACCTCTGTGGTGCCGCCGCCGATGTCCACCACCATGGAGCCGCTGGCCTCGGAGATTGGCAGACCGGCGCCGATGGCGGCCGCCATCGGCTCTTCAATCAGATAAACATCTCTGGCCCCTGCGCCAAGGGCCGATTCGCGAATGGCACGGCGCTCAACCTGGGTTGAGCCACAGGGCACGCAGATGATGATGCGTGGGCTGGGTCGAAAAATGGAGCGCGGATGCACCATCTTGATGAACTGCTTGAGCATCTGCTCGGTGACGGTGAAGTCGGCGATGACGCCGTCCTTCATGGGCCGGATAGCCTCGATATTGCCAGGCACCTTGCCAAGCATCGCCTTGGCCTCCTTGCCCACGGCCTGAATCGTCTTCTTGCCTTGCGGGCCGCCTTCATGGCGAATCGCGACAACCGAGGGTTCATCGAGCACAATGCCCTTGTCCCGGACGTAAATCAGGGTGTTGGCGGTACCAAGGTCGATCGCCAGGTCAGTGGAGAAGTACTGACGGAAAGCTCCAAACATCAAACATCCTCTCGGACATGACAGGCGCTTCGGCCTCTCATCATCCCATTGACAGAAAAAATTGCGTACATTTTCAGCATCGAAGCAAGCTGCGTCAGACTTCAGGCCAAAGGCGAGATAATACCCTATCGCCTATGAAAACTTTGTCTGGCGGCGTCCGTCGTGGACTGTAAATCCTCTGGTTTCGACTGAAAATCCTATGTCATTGACTGCTGCTGATATTGCTCGCATCGCCAATTTGGCCCGATTGGAGTTCCAGGGCGCCGAGAGTGAGCGCCTGCTGAATCAAATAAACGGCTTTTTCGACCTGGTTGAAAAGATGCGTGCGATCGACACCACCGGCTTGCAGCCCTTGGCACATCCGGTGGCTGGTGTTGAGGAAATTGCATTGCGCCTGCGTGATGACCGCGTCAGCGAATTTGACAACCGCGAGGTCAATCAGCGCAACGCGCCAGCGGTCGAGAGTGGGTTGTTTCTGGTTCCCAAGGTGATCGAGTGATGAACAGCACAGCACTGCATGAGCTCAGTGTGGCTCAATTGGCGACTCAGTTGCGCCGGCGCAAAGTTTCTGCCGTCGAGACGGCCGAGCACTTTCTGAAACGGGTGCATGCGAACGCAGCGCTGGGTGCCTTTCTCGATCTCAACGAAGACGTGACGCTGGCTCAGGCGCGTGCTGCCGACGCGGCGTTGGCCGCCGATGCTGCAGGAGCGCCCTTGCTCGGCGTTCCGATGGCGCACAAGGATATCTTTGTGACGCGCGATTTCGTTTCGACGGCTGGCTCCAAGATGCTCGCCGGCTACCGCTCGCCCTTCGACGCGACGGTCGTGACAAGGCTGGCCGAGCAGGGTGTCGTGACGCTGGGTAAGCTTAATTGTGATGAATTTGCGATGGGCTCGGCGAACGAGAACTCGGCTTTCGGTCCGGTCAAGAATCCATGGGACTGCACGCGTGTACCTGGCGGCTCTTCGGGTGGCAGCGCAGCGGCGGTGGCGGCGCGCCTGGTGCCCGCCGCAACCGGTACTGACACCGGAGGATCGATCCGTCAGCCCGCCTCGTTTTGTGGCATTACGGGCATCAAGCCGACCTATGGTCGCGCTTCACGCTACGGCATGGTGGCCTTTGCCTCCAGCCTGGACCAGGCCGGGGCGCTGGCGCGCAGCGCCGAGGACTGTTCCTTGCTGCTGTCAGCCATGTGTGGACCGGATCCGGAGCGCGACTCGACCTCGCTCGATGCTCCGGCCGAAGATTTCACTGTGACGCTGAACGCTTCGCTGGAGGGTTTGCGCATCGGCGTGCCAGCGGAATTTTTTGGAGCCGGCTTGGCGAGCGAGGTTGGTACCGCCATCGACAACGCCCTGAAGGAATTTCAGAAATTGGGCGCCCGCCTGGTGCCGATCTCGTTGCCACGAACCGAACTGTCGATACCGGTTTACTACATCATCGCGCCCGCCGAGGCCTCCAGCAACCTGAGCCGCTTCGATGGCGTTAAGTTTGGTCACCGGGCAGCGCAATACAGCGACTTGATAGACATGTACAAAAAGACGCGCACCGAGGGTTTTGGTGACGAGGTGAAACGTCGCATCATGATAGGCACCTACGTTCTGTCGCACGGCTATTACGATGCTTATTATCTGCAGGCCCAGAAAGTCCGGCGCATGATTGCCGACGACTTTCGGCAAGCCTTCAGGCAGTGTGACGTTATTGCGGGACCGGTGGCGCCCACGGTCGCCTGGAAGATAGGCGACAAAGCGGATGACCCGGTGGCCAATTACCTTGCTGATATTTTTACTTTGCCGGCGTCGCTCGCGGGTCTGCCGGGCATGAGCATTCCTGTGGGGTTCAGTGCTGATCAGATGCCCGTTGGCATGCAACTGATAGGCAATTATCTGCAGGAGGCCAAACTGCTCAACGCCGCGCACCGTTTCCAGCAGGCGACCGACTGGCATCTTGCCAAGCCGCAGGGGTTTTGAAAATGAACAACCCGATGTCAATGCTGGTACACGGTTATGAAGTCGTGATTGGCTTCGAGACCCATGCCCAGTTGTCAACCCAATCCAAGATATTCAGCCGTGCTGCCACCGCATTTGGTGCTGCGCCCAATACGCAGGCCTGTGCCGTGGATCTGGCGCTGCCGGGCACCTTGCCGGTAATGAACAGGGGGGCGGTGGAACGCGCCATCCAGTTCGGCCTGGCCATCGGAGCCCATATTGCGCCGCGCAGCATTTTTGCGCGCAAGAATTATTTCTATCCGGATCTGCCCAAGGGCTACCAGATCAGCCAGTTTGAAATCCCTGTGGTGCAGGGTGGCCAAATAGAGTTTTTTCTGGACGCTGAAAAGAAGTCGGTGCGACTGGTGCGGGCGCACCTTGAAGAAGACGCCGGCAAGTCACTGCACGAGGACTTTATTGGCCAGACCGGGATCGACCTGAACCGCGCCGGCACGCCTTTGCTGGAGATTGTCACCGAGCCCGATATGCGCTCCAGCGCCGAGGCCGTGGCCTACGCCAAGGAGTTGCACAAGATCGTGACCTGGATCGGGATTTGCGACGGCAACATGCAGGAGGGAAGTTTTCGTTGCGATGCCAATGTGTCGGTGCGAAAGCCGGGCCAGCCCCTGGGAACGCGGCGCGAGATCAAGAACCTCAACAGTTTCAAGTTCATGCAGCAGGCGATCGACTTTGAAGTGCGCTGGCAGATTGAGCAGCTTGAGGATGGTCACGCCATTCATCAGGCGACGGTTCTCTTCGACCCGGATACCGGCGAGACCCGAGCCATGCGCAGCAAGGAGGACGCGGCCGACTACCGTTATTTTCCCGACCCCGATCTGCCGCCACTGGTGATTGCCGACGCATGGGTGCAGCGGGTGCGCTCCGATCTGACCGAGTTGCCGCGCGTTATGGCGCAGCGATTTGTGCTTGACTATGAGTTGTCCGAATACGACGCGACGATGCTGACACAGAGTCGCGCCATAGCGGCCTATTTTGAAGCCGCGACCAAAGACTGCGGGAAACCGAAATTGGTCGGCAACTGGATCATGGGTGAAATGTCGCGCCGCCTCAACCTGAGCGAGATCGACATCGCGCAAGCCCCGGTCGGCGCTGCGAAACTGGCACAGCTGATCAATCGAATTTCGGACGGCACAATTTCAAACAATGCGGCCAAGCAGGTGTTTGACGTGCTGTGGCGTGAAGACAGCGCCGACGTTGATCAAGTGATTGAAAGCCAGGGGCTCAAGCAACTGAACGATAGCGGCGAACTCGAAAGGATTGTGGATGAAGTGCTGAGCGCCAACCCCAAGAACGTTCAGCAATTCACGGCCGGCAACAGCAAGGCGTTGAACGCGCTGGTCGGGCAGATCATGAAAGCGAGCCAAGGTAAGGCCAACCCGCAACAGGTCAACGACTTGCTGCGCAAGAGACTGCAATAGGTCAAGGCTTTTTGGCAGGGCCGCTTGCCGGAACGCTGGCCTGCATCGCCCACAACTGCTTCAGGCGAATCAGCTCTTCGTCAAAGCGAAGATTGACGCGCTTGAGTTCGGCGTCCTGGTCTGCAATGAATCGTGCCTGAACCGACAGGCTATTGTTGACATCTTCAAGTTGTCGGCGGACCCAGGTCGGTGCCTTGCTCGGATCCTTCTTGTAAAACTCCATCTCGTCCAGCACCGCAGCACGCTGGCGCTGCAACTCTTCAACCCGATTTGCAGCTGCTTGTCTGACGACTCCGATCTGGGACAGTGCCAGGGCGCGCTCCTTGTCATGCACTGACTTGCTCGGGTAGCGCACCAGCAGGGCTCGATCGCGTCGTTTTTCCTCGTTGGAGCGAGCACGTTCTTCCTGTTCCGCCTTTTCCTTGGCTTCGAGATCGCTGCGCTCCTGCGCCGTCAACGAGGGGCCGACCTTGCCTTTGACCGTGCCGCTGGGATTGAGCATCTTTTGCTCGCGGTCGATGCAGTCGGCGATCGGTCGGTCGGAAGTCAGGTTGCGCCCCTTGGCGTCGACGCAGGTGTAGATTTCCAGCGACGCTGGCGGCGGCGTTTGGGCCGAAATTGTTGCCGACAGCAACGTCAGTAACAAGCCGCTGGGAAGACGGATGCAGTGGCGTCTCAATTCGAACATGGTTGTTATCTTTCTGCGACGCCGTAACGTTGCTGGTAGGCCTGAACGCGCTGCTGGTCAAGTGCCAAGCCTGCAGCGATATGCTGGTCCAGATACTGCATCAAATCGACGAGTTTGGCAATCGCACAAACCTGCAGGCCGAGCTGCTGCACATACTGGACGGCGCTGTGCGCGGCATCCTGACCGTCTTCGATCGCTTTTTCCTGCCGGTCCAGTGCAATGACGACCGCATGCGGCTGGGCGCCGGCAGCCCGAATAATGGCAATCGATTCCCGAACTGCGGTGCCGGCCGACATCACGTCGTCGACGATCAGGACTCGTCCGCGCAGCGGCGCGCCAACCAGCGAGCCGCCTTCGCCGTGGTCTTTGGCCTCCTTGCGGTTGTAGGCAAAAGGGACGTTCAAACCCTGTCGGGCGAGCTCCACGGTCAAGGCCGCGCCCAGCGGGATGCCTTTGTAAGCCGGGCCAAAGATCATGTCGAACGCAATGCCACTGGCCAGCAGGCGGCGCGCATAGAATTGCGCCAGACGTCCCAGTTTGATGCCATCGTCAAACAGGCCGGCATTGAAGAAGTAGGGACTGATGCGTCCTGCTTTGGTCTTAAACTCGCCGAAACGCAGCGCGCCGCAATCAACGACAAACTGCAGGAAATCCTGCGCCAGCGCATCGGGTGCACTCGCCTGACCGGGTCCTTTTTCGACACACTCCGACATGGGAAATTCCTTGTTCAAATTGACCAGCCTTAACCTCAACGGGATCCGCTCCGCCACCAGCAAAGGGCTTGAAGCCTGGCTGGACAAAGTCAGGCCCGATTGTATTTGCGTGCAGGAGGTCAAGGCACAGGCCGCCGATGTTGCAAACCGCTTTGAAACGCTTGCTGATCTTTCGGGCTACTTTCATTTTGCTCAAAAGAAAGGCTATTCCGGTGTGGCCATTTATACCCGGCTGCAGCCCAGCGATGTGCTGATCGGCTATGGATCCTCCGAATTCGACGCCGAGGGCCGTTATCTTGAGCTGCGCTTTGACAGAGCCGGCGCGAAGCACTCCATCATCAGCTGCTATTTTCCCAGTGGCTCTTCTGGCGAGGAAAGGCAGCAGGCCAAATTCCGTTTTCTGGACGAGTTCTATTCTCACCTGGAGAAACTGAAAAGCGAGCGTAAGTTCATCCTGTGTGGTGATGTGAACATTGCTCACAAAGAAATTGACCTCAAGAACTGGAAAGGAAATCGCAAGAACTCCGGCTTTCTGCCGGAAGAGCGTGCCTGGATGACCCGGGTGCTGTCAGACGCTGGTTTGGTAGACGTTTATCGGCATTTGCATCCGCATGCCACCGATGAAGCATACACTTGGTGGAGCAATCGCGGTCAGGCTTACGCCAAGAACGTCGGCTGGCGGCTGGACTACCATTTGGCGACGCCAGCCCTGGCGGCTCTTGCCAGGGAGGTCTCGGTCTACAAGGGGCAGAAATTCTCGGATCATGCACCGCTGACCGTTGAGTACGAATCGCGCTTTTGAAACTGTGCAGCGTTTGTTACCGCACCTGGGAACCAGGATCCGGATCGGGGGTCGAGGCCGCCATGATGGCGCGGTTCTCGGGAATATTGATCAGAAAACTTTGACGCAGGTCGGCGTCGGTGACGGTAGCAGCCTGCGCCATCAGCCCGGCACGGATACCGGCGAGCAAATCAGCGGCGCGCGGATCGCCGACATGGGCCAGCACTTGGTGGCAAGTCAGACGGATCAAGTAGGGCGCTTCCGTGTCGTCGAGTTTGCTGCCTTCGGCCACGTGTTTCAGCAAATCTTCGACAAGCTGCATCGCCGTGCTGATATCTTGCCGAGCCAGCGCCACCCTTGCCAAGCCGGCCGCAGCGTCGTGCTGAGTGGCGTTGTCAAGCAGCATGGCGACTTGCCGAGCCCGTTCGAAGCTGGCTTCGGCGTGCGGGTGGCGCATCAGCGCCAGCTCAGCATTGCCGAGCGCGCACAGCGCGATCGCCTCGAACGCCGGACTCTGGACCTCGACCGCGATTGCCGCGGCGGCTTGTGCGTGGGCCAGCGCCAGCGCAGCATCACCCTGGCGCAATACCAGCACTGACAGGTTGGTCAGCGCATTGGCTTCGGTCGTGCGGTCGCCGACCGAGCGCGCCAGTCGCAGACATTCTTCCAGATACTGTCGTGCCAGCACGTGTGCGCCCAGCCTGAGCCATCCGCTACCCAGATTGCCCAGCGCGATTGCTTCATTGCGCCGGTTGCCGAGTTCTCGGTTGATCATCAGGTCCTGCCGATCCATCTCGAGCGAGGCCAATTGATCGACCTGACTGTCTGCGATGACGGACAGGGCGTTCAGGAACAGAGCCTCAATCTGGCGAGCGCCTAGAGTGCGCGCGCGGGACAGTCCGGCGCCCGCCAAAACGTGGCCGCTCACGTGATCGCCAAGGTAAGTCAACGCCAGCGCCAGACGATGTTGCCCTCGCAGTTCCAGCAGCGCATCTGAGGCGAATTTGGCCAAGATCATGGTCTGGCGGGCCGCGCTTTCCATGGTTTGGTAGTCGCCAATTCGCATCGCGAAACTGCTGCGCCGCAAGGCAACTTCACAGCGTCTGCCGTCGTCGTCCAGCGCCTCGGCCAGCTGTTGCAAGGCATCGAGATCGGCTTGCTGCTCGTTGCGCCTGCCTTGCAGGTCGAGCGAGCGTTCGCGCACGTCCAGCAGTCGCCAGCGGCGCAAGAGATGAGGGCGCTCAGTCTCATCCTGCGGTGACTGCGGATTTGCCTGCGATGCGATCAGCGCGAGTGCCCTGGTGACATAGTCCAGCGCCACTTCATGCGCATATCTGGCCGCGGCGTGCTCCGCAGCCCGGGCGAAGAATTCGCCGCCCTGCTCTTTATCGCCCGCCTTCGCGAAGTGTTCCGCGGTGGCACCGAGAAAATCCCTGGCGCGTGCACCCGTCAGGCCGGCCAGCCATTTGGCGGCCTGGGCGTGGAGTTCGCGCCGGGCTCGCTTGAGCACGGTGTCGTAAGTGACCTGGTGCAGCAATTGGTGTGCAAACGCATACTCTCGCACGCCGGCCAAATCCCGGTCCGGAGCAGCGTGCTGATGTGCCACTGCCAGTCTGTGTTGCACCAGGGACGGCAGGGCTTCGGGAGCCCTGGGGTCCATGGCAGCAAGTGCCTGATCCCAGAACAAGTGGCCTATGACGCTGGCTTGCTGTAAGGCAAGCTTGTCGGACGGCTTCATGCTGTCCAGACGCGCCTGCAGCACCCCTGTGAGGGTCTGCGGCACATGTGTCGTCAGAAGTCTATCGGGGTCTACATGCCAATACTCGGCGCCGGAGACGATGGCACCCTCATCGATCAGCATCTTCACCAACTCCTCCATGTAGAAAGGGTTACCTTCAGCGGTACTGGTGATCAGCTCGCGCAATGCCGCCGGGATGCCAGGAAGCTTCTGGAGTAACTCAGCTACCAGCTCGCCACTGAAGTTCTTGTCCAACGACTCGAGCACGATCCGATCCGTGTCAACAGGATTTGGCTGCACGGCTGACCACTCCTCGACTGTTGGGCGCGTCAGGGTCAGAATCAGCACCGGTACGTCGCGGCTGACCTGGCACAGGTGGTTCAGAAAATCCAGTGAACCGTCATCGGCGTAATGGAGGTCGTCCAGTAGCAAGAGCAGAGGGGTGCCGACCTGGGCGGCGAAACGGCGGAATGTTTGTGCCGCCGCGTGGAAACCGCGACTTCTAATCTGTAGGCCGTCCTCACGTATGCCTTTTATGTGTTTGCTGTCGGCGAAGTCGAGTCCAATCATATGACCCAGCAGGTGGGCGTGTGCTTGCGCCATGTCCGCGCCATCGTCTTGCAGAAACAGGGGTGCGATGCCGCCTTCCATTTTTTGCTTGGCCATCTCCATGCTGTCGTTGTCGTCAATCCGCAGCCACGAGGCCATGATGTCACGCAACAGTCCATAGGGCTGGGTCCGGGTCAGCGGGTGGGCTCGACCGTGAAAGTAGAAATAGCCTTCAGGCTGGGTTTCGGCCCAGGTCCCGAACTCGTGCAGCAGGCGACTCTTCCCGAGTCCAGCATCACCGACCACCGTGACCACCGCCAAACGGCGTTCGTCATGGAGACGCTTGAATGCATTTTGCAGTTGGGCCAGTTCGGTGTCGCGGCCCACCATGCGGGTTTCAATCCCTTCGATGCCGCGGCTGGCAACGCGCGTGGCGCTTGGCTTGCGGCGCTGCACAAAATAAGTGAGCATCGGCGTGGCAACGCCCTTGATCGCCATCGGGGGCTGTGGCAATACTTCAAACAGACCACGCACCTGACGGTAAGTATCGTGGCTGATGCGCAAGGCCCCAGGCGGTGCCGTTTGCTCCATGCGCGCCGCGACGTTGACTGCGAAGCCACGAATATTGTTCTCGCCGTCAACACCCCCACCCAGCAGCACGCCGCCAGTGTGCACGCCAACGCGGATATTGAAGCCAGCGTGACCAAAACGCTGCATGACCCGGACGCTGTGCCGAGCCGCCTCATCGAGCAAGTCTAGACCCGCCCTGACAGCGCGTTCAGCGTCGTCTTCACGCACCTCCTCGGCACCAAAGATGGCGAGCACGCTGTCGCCTGCGTATTTCAGCACCTTACCACGGTGCTTTTGTACGATGACAGTGCAGTTCGCCAGTGCGTCGTCCATGATGCTGTGGACATCCTCAGGGTCGAACTCCTGACTCAGTGCGGTGGAGCCGACCACATCCAGAAAGAGGACCGTCACTTGTCGCAGGGTTTGACCGGTGTTCGTCGCGATTGCAGCGTTGTATTGCGCGGCCAGAACGGCCAACTCGGCGCGTAATGTTTCGAGTGCGGCGTCGAGCTCGGCGCTGCCAACAACCGCACATTGCGCCTGCAGCGAATCGATGGCTGCCTTGAGCTGTTGTTGTTCGAGTGACATCGCGACTCAACAAGGAAGTGTCACAGACGATCGTCTGCGAGGTCATGCAAGGTGCGAGCGGCGGTAGCCGCGACCGGCTTTCAGTTTGCCTTTCAGTTCCTTGCGCTCCCTGGCGACCTCATCGTTCTTGTAGACAGGTTGCTCCCACTGGCCGGTCTTGGGATCGAAGATGTTAAGGTAGGCGCCAGGATTCATGCCAAACGATTCCAGCGTCTTGCCTTTGTAGGAGCGCCCCAAGAAATCGTTGCGCCTACCGACCTGTTCGCCCAGACTGAAATAGCTCGGCAGTACGAAGTTGGACACTTCGATGCCGTCCACACGGTAGCTCTCGGACTGGACGGCGTCGCACATTTCAAACATGTGAAAGACGCGGCGGCGCCGGTCAGTCGGGTCATTGCCTTCGACCAGCAGGTTGACCATGGGATCCCCGACCAATTCCAGCGCCTCGTGCGACAGAGTGATGGACCAGGCTTCCTTGATCTGCTTGCACAAACCCAGAAAGACAATGCCATACGGAATGTCCCTGTAGTTCGCAAGGTGCCAGCCCGTCGCCTGCAGGGCATTGACGCCATCAACCAGGTACAACACGGCGTCACCGCGCATGTCATTGAGCTTGTCGATACTGGGGCGTTTGCCAATCGGTCCTTCCAGTCGCAGCGTTGCACCGAAACTCCAATACGGCTCGAAATCTTCCCTGATTTGTCGGTTGATGGCTCGAATCACCTGCTGCACTTCTTCATCACTGACGACTTTGGAGTGATTTATCAGAGAGATGATCATGGCAGTCCGTTCAACAAAAGGATTGGAGTTCGGGCCTCAGCCTGATGGCGGCATCCCACTGCCGGCCGGCTGCAGGGCAGATCTGATTGCATAAGATCGGGGCTGTGATCTTAACCATCTCATGCTCCAAGGTCTATCACTTTTTAGGTGGTCGGGAGTGACGCGCAGCAAACTGTACGCATTCGGACTCTTGCTGGCGCTGGTGCTGCTCGGCCATGGGTTGATCTTGTCGTGGCTGTCTGAACGGACACAACAGATGAAGCCCCTGATTCCCATGGCCGATCCGATGCTGACGCGGATCATCGAGTTGGCACGTCCGGCTTTGCCGGTGCAGCGGCCAAATTCCAGAAGCGTGGGCCCCGTTGTGAAGTCCGCTGTGGCAGTGTTGCCGCCGGCCGCCGGCGTAACGCTGGCGGGCATGCCAGGAGACCCGGTCGGCCCGGATTTGGTGGAGTCAGCCACAGTTGCGTTGGAACAGTCGGAGCCGGCGGCGCCAGTCGTCGAAGCCAGGTCCGCGTTTGTCGCTGACGACGTTCCAGCGTTCGACAGTTGGCCGGCGGACACCCGTGTGTCTTATGCCTTGAAGGGCTTTTATCGGGGCGCTTTGTACGGCAGCGCAAATGTGCAATGGCAGCGCGAACAAAGTCGCTACCAGGTGCGACTCGATTTGAACCTGGCTTTGTTGCTGCGATATTCCATGATCAGTCAGGGCGAGGTGGGCGCCGAGAGCCTGTCGCCAGGTGTTTACGAAGAGCGTTTTCCGTGGGAGCTCAGACGCATGGTGTTTGAGGCTGGCAGCGTCCGATTTGATAACGGTGTCCAGTTGCCGCAGCCGCCCGCCGTGCAGGACACAGTCAGCCAGTTCGTCGAACTCAGCCACCGATTTTCCAGTGGGCGTGAGGTTCTGAAGGTGGGTGGCGAGGTCATGGTCTGGCTGGCCAGACCGCAGGGACTGGCGTTGTGGACTTATGACGTGGTTGAGGAAGAGATCCTGCAGACCTCGGAACTCGGCGCAGTGCCGGCGTACCATTTGCGGCCCAGACCCATTACCAATCCGACCGGAGTCATCAGTGCTGAACTATGGTTTGCCCCCAGCCTTCAGTATTTACCGGTGCGGGTGCGCATTGCACTGGGCGCCGACAACTTTGTCGATTTGCTGGTGGAGCGGGTCGAGCAAGGTGCCGCGCCGGTCGCAGTGTCGGGCAATTGGCGCGACGGACCGTGAACCCAAAGGTTTCGCACTGGCACCTAAAATGCATACCAAATGCTACGTTACCAAACCATCCCCGTTACCGCCTTTCAGCAGAATTGTTCTCTCATCTGGTGCGATGAAACGATGCAGGCAGCCGTCATCGACCCTGGAGGCGATCTGGAACTCATCATGGCCGAAGCCAAGCGACGCGCCCTGAGATTGACGCAGATCTGGCTGACTCATGCCCATATCGATCATGCAGGCGCTGCTGCGGAACTGGCCACACGCCTCGCTTTGCCGATCGTCGGCCCGCATCAGGCTGATCAGTTTTGGATCGATGGTCTGCCGGCTCAGAGCAAGATGTTTGGCCTACCCCAGGCGCTTGCTTTCAAACCGACGCGCTGGTTGTCTGACGGGGACACAGTCAGCGTTGGACAATGCACGTTGCAGGTGCGGCATTGCCCTGGTCACACGCCGGGTCATGTGGTGTTCTATTCGGCCGAGGCCTGTCGCGCTTTTGTCGGTGACGTCCTGTTTGCCGGCTCGATCGGCCGCACCGATTTGCCGCAGGGAGATCACGATACGCTGATTGCAAGCATTGTTGGGCGCCTGTGGCCGATGGGCGACAACACGGTCTTTATTCCTGGCCATGGCCCCGAGAGCACTTTTGGCAGGGAACGTGTCAGCAATCCTTATGTCGGCGGGACCTAGCCCGAGTCAAATTCGAGAGAACGTGACCTGGTAGACATAACTACCTGGTTCGAGTGAATCAAAGATCAGGGCAGAGCGGTACTCATCGATCTTTGAAACGGTGGGCTTGACCATGCCAATCTTTACACCTTCGACCACCGCATGAATGCTTTTCTGTGGCAGCATGACGGTCAAAGTGGCACCTTTTATAGGAAGATTTCCGGTAACCGTAATGTTGAACTCGATGCGGTTGCTGCTGATGTTCTTTGAAAGTTTGAGACGGTCTCGATCACGCCACCATTCGGCGACTTGCCCGGCTGAAGCCAGCCACAAGTGTTCCCGACGTTGTTTCAGGTGTTCAAGAAAGCTCGGCATGGAGGCAGCCAATACGCTGTCCTGGCTGAAATTTTGACTGTGGACGCTTAACAGGCTCAAGGCACCGGTATCCAGGGCCAGATCAAAGTCGTCATTCATTGCCTTCACGGTCTGATCGACGCTCGGCTTTTCTCCGTACAAATTGATGTCGTCGCGTTGGGTCCGAGCCAATACAACCAGGGCATCCGCGTCAGTGACCCCTTCGGTCTTGATCAACAGCGGAAGTCGTCCATCGGTCCGATTCGGATCCGCGGTGTGATGGCGGATGCCGATTTTTTGCATCAGTTTTTCCGTGGTCGCATCGTATCCCTCTGTAGGCGCCCGAAAGCCGGTCATACCCTTGACTTCAGGGAGGATGGAAGCCATGTCTCTGCGCATGGTTTGCAGGCGTTGCTCCTGAACCACGGTCGGTTGACCTTTAAAGCTGTCGTGAACATCGCCGTGGTACCCAAGTTCGAAGTTGAGGGCAAGTTGAGTCACCACTTCGGGGAACAGTTTGGCAACAGAGGTCAGAATGTAAAACGTGCCGCGATAGTCAATCGATCGCATCATCGAAGCAAAAGGCAGTGCGTTGGGAAAGCCTTCTTCAGTGTCCATCTCGATCACTTGTGCAGCGTTCTTGCCATAAGGCCAGGCAGCACGAACCACAGTGGGTTCGCGACGCAGCCATTGCAGCGTATCGTCGATCAGGTCGTAGGTCCCCAGCGTACGCGCCTCCCAGGCGGATTCTGAAAACGCATAAAACGCGAACCGGCCCAATTGTTCCGATGCTTCGCCGAAGACGACGGCGCCTTCCCCCCTTCGATCATCATCGGTCAGACGCGACCAGTTCATGAAGCGCGCGCCGACCATTTCACCCCGGGTACGCAGCAAGGTCTCAGCCGTCTTGCTCAACTCGATTCGCTGTCCCGCAACTTGGGTATGCGAGACGGGGGACTCGCCAGTCAAGACCAGATTATGGGAATTGGCAGCTACCGGCAGTTCTCCGACGACCTTGGCTCCCAGGTTCTCCAGAAATTGCCAGCCTTGCCAGTCGCCCGTGCCATTCCTGCTCCCGGTGGCCCAGGTCGCAAGGATGGCCCCCCCTTTCGCATGGAAAGCCAGAATTTCAGCTCTCTCCTCATCATTGAGGGATACGGCCGAGGGAAGCACCAGGACACCGCTCTTCTGTTTGTGCAGCTGGGCAGCGGTTTGAATTTCGTTAAATTCAAGTCTGCGATTTTCAAAATAGTTGCGCCATGGCGCGAGCAAGACCTCATAGTTTCCACCGATGCTGATGAAGTGGGTGCGACTATTGCCTGACGCATAAAGAATGAGACTCGATCCGGTTGGTGTGGCATAGGAAAACACGCCGTTGACGCCGAATATCGGCAGATTCCAGCCCATCGATTTCATGAACAGAAGATAAATCAATGTCGGCACCGCCAGACTCAAGATGATCATGGTTGGCAGATAGGTGCCAAGACGGTTGAAGGCCGAGCGGCGCGCTCGACGCTCGACGATTCTCTTGTTCTGTGAAGCGGAGTTCATCGCTGCACCTGCATTCAGGTTTCATCTGAAGATGGTTCGGTCGCCGCGCCGGGAATGTAGCGTTTCAAAAAGACAGGCTCAACCGGGCCGCCGATGTTCAATGTCGCGTCGGCTCGGCTTCCGGTCGGCTTGCGCTTGTCGCGCAGTTTGAATGCGGCATACGCACCAACGCCGACCACCATGGTACCGATGGTCGTAATCAGGATGACGGTTGCCAGGATGGAAATTAAATCCATATCAGAGTTTCCCTTCTCGCTCCAGTTTTCCCCAGGTCATCGCGGCCCCACGCCACTGTTCAATGGTGGCAAACACCTTGGAAACGTCGATGATATTGATATAGAAAAGTCGAAACATGATCGCATAAAAGATCAATGATGGCTCTTCTTCCTCGATGACTACGCAGTAGGCGGCGGCAACCACGTCCAACACTGTGAGTTGCAACCACCAATAGAACAAAAGGGTAGCCAGGCCGTATTGCAGGCCGACAAAAATGAAGAAGAGATTGCCCAGCAGATTCGAAAATGGCCACATGATGCCCTCGAACAGCATGTACCAGAGGATATAGCAATTGATTCCCGCCTTGTGTGGCTGCCAGAGTGCATGACTGTGCTTGGTAGTCGCTTGCAGGATGCCGCGCGTCCATCGATAGCGTTGTTTGAGCAAGTCAAGCAGACCACTCGGGGTCTCAACCCACGCGATCGCGCGCGGCTCGTAAGCGATATGCCAGCCACGCATCAGCAGTTTAAGCGTGAGATCGCAATCTTCCGCAAAGGTGTCGCGATCGTAGCCGCCGGCCTGCAGCAGCACAGACTTGCGAAATATGCCGAGCGGTCCTGGAATGATGTTGACCACGTGTCCAAAACTCTGTGCCTTGCGCGCCATTGCCAGCCCTTCGACGTATTCCAGCGCTTGAATCCTGGTCCAGATATTTTCACGGTTGATAACTTTGACGTTGCCCGCAACCGCGCCCACTTTTGGGTTCTCAAAGTGCCGTATGCAGGCGCGCAAAGTGTTCGGTGAAAGTTTGGTGTCACCGTCCATATTCAGCACGAACTCGCCTCGAGCCAGCGTCATACCGGTGTTCAGAGCGTCGGCTTTTCCACCGTTGCGCTTGGTGATAACGCGAACATCAACGTCGATTGTTTCACGCGCCACCTCCATCGCCTTTTCATAGGTGTCGTCGGTCGAGCCATCGTCGACCACGATGATTTCGAAATTGGGGTAATCGAGCTTCAACAGTGAACGCATGGCGGCCTGGATGACTGGTCCCTCATTGAATGCCGGAACAATCAGGGAAACCATCGGCATCGACCCGTCCTCACGATACATAGGGGTCTGCTTTCCGCGTGCCTTGTACAGCGACTCCAGATGATCCATAAATGAATAGAGGATCAGCATCGAAAAGCGAAGAATCAGCAGAATCAGGAAGAACAGCAGATAGTAGGTTACGGCGGCGAGCAGATAATTCTGCATCAATAGAAGAAAGGAACCTTTTTCTTCACGAACCGACTCATAGCTAAAGACCAAGAGCACAGCAAGGACAAACACTGCGAGCGCGGCCCACCCGTAGCGCCACGCACGACGCGCGACCTTCTTTATCTCCAAAGCTTTTCCAGATTCACGGTCGCAGCCTGAGCGCGGTAGGAGGCATTGTTGCGCCAACTGTCCATCGCCCACAAATTCATGCTCAATGCCACGTCTCGGGAGACCCAGGCCTTGCCGCCGGCGCCTACACTCCAACTTGTTCCCGCATCGCCAAAAAGCCGGGCCCCGATCTGACCGGAGGCGTACAAGTTCCAGCCGGCCTCGCCCCATTCACCCAACAGCCCACCATAAAAAGAGCCGGACCCTTGGTCGGGTGACCAGTAGTTCGGGCTGAGGTATTTGGCACCGCGGGTCTCCGCGCCTAGGTAAGGTTTGAAATGGCTACCAAGCGGCCTCCATGTGGAAACCATGTTCACACTGCTCGTCAGCAGCGTATTGCCGTCCGAGATGTCGTAGTAGTCGACACGAGCGAGCAAGTTGCCAAAAGAAAAATTGATTGCCGCATTGGCGCCTGCGTGCAGGGCAGACAACTGCAACGCTAGCGCGTTCGCGTTGGATGCCATCCGGCCCCAGTTCACCCGACCACCGTCCAGAGTAAGTTGGTCTTCAAAAAGCTTGATGCGAGCGCTGCCGTAAAAAGTGTGATCGTCGGTCGTCGGAATACTCAATTCAAAGCTTGGTTTCAATGCCAGGCTCAGACTCTGATACCTGAAACTTACGTCTTGCTGCCTCGACTCAACACCCGGCAACGTGTCTCTCACGCCGCTGGTCTCAATCTCCATGATGTTTGTACCAGTGCCGTCACGCCACCGGTGATTGACTGTCGCCGACCGGCGCTGCGCATCTGACGAATCCTTGCCACCACCAAAACTCAGCATGGTTCGTGGGCTGAGTTCGCGCGACGCCATTTCGATACCTTCGAGGGCGCCATCGTTGGTCGGATCGCTGGCAAGAACAGTTCGATAGTACGGCTCGGCGAGATCGTCGCGGCCACGCCAGCGTTCGATGTTGCCCAAGGCGACATTTGCCTGGTTGGCGTATTTTCCGCTGGTCAATGCCTGGTAGGTCGGAATTGCCTGCTTCGACCGGCCGGTCCAGGCCAGACTGTTGGCAACGATCAACTGCAGTTCATCGTCGGGCTTTTCCTTTGCAATCAACTCCAAGCCTTCAGTACCTACGGCCTGAAAATCTCCAGCCGCATTGAGATCGACGATGCGCTGCTGTTGGGCTGGCCGCTTGGGTTTCTCGGCTTCGGCCTGGGAAGGCTGGTCGGTCGAGACTGAGCCAGAGGGCGGGATGTATCTAAACGGCGCCAGTTGCAACAAATCATCAGTGGACGTTGCACGCGGAGCGCTGGGTGAAAAATCGGTGGTATCGGCCAGAGCGACCAGATGCACGGATTGACAGAGGATCAAGGGCAACAAGCGGTACCCCATTGATCTCGCAAGGCGCGCGGATAGCGCTTTATGGGGCAGTGGGCAAAGGGTCAGCTTCATATTGAATTCTGCCTTAAGGCGCAGTTCCAGAATTGGCTAGCGGTGCACTGCGAGTTGCTCGTGGCGCCTCCTTTTTTCCAAAAACTGGCGGGGGTGGTGTGGACCCCGGCTTGGTCGATTGGGACATGCTAGGCTTTTCAGGTGCGGCGAATACCGGTTGTTCTTGTAGGACACGAACCTTTGGCTCGTTGGGTGCCCAGGCACTCAGCAATTGTGCAATTGGTTCGCCCGGGGCAATCGGAGAGGATGTCGAGCGATTCGTGAAAGCAGGCTTCGAGTCCATCGTCTCCGCAACAGGCGATTCGCTTGGCTGGACGGCTTCACTCATTGACGAATAGTCGGGCAGACTGCCTCGATCCGCAGCGCGCGACAAGCGTGCCAATTCAGAATCAATTTCTGGGCGCTGCACCAGGAATCTGAGGTCGTTGAGGGCCGTATCCACTGACCTGCCGAGAAGTCTCTCCAATGTTGCCAACAGGACAGCCTGCGGGCACGCATTGAGGAACAGATAGCAAAATTCATTGTCGGCTGTGATCAGATCGCCGGAACGAGACAAGTTGATTTGCATCAGGATGTCAGCCATCGTCATGTCTTCGTTTGGCCTGCCAATGATCATCGCGCACGGAACATTGAGCGTCTCCGCCCGATCAAGGATGACATCAACTTCGCGCACGAAGCGCAACGGAAGAATATAGCCTCGCAACCGGGTTGGCATCACACTGGCCAGAGCCGCCTCAAAATTAATATTGACGTCGCGGTTAAACACCTGCCCGCGTAGCGACTCAAGCAACAGGGGCAAGCGGCTCGTCAGCACGTCTTTGTGGATTACCAGGTTAACGCCCAGGCGCAGCAACAGTGCTTCATTCTGATAGCGCAACGAGGCGCCTTTCTCCTGAATCACAATATGCGCGCGGTGACCCAGGCTGAGCCGCAGTGTATGGACCGTCTCAGCCAACTGCCGCAAATTGGTGTCAGCTTGAAAAGTAAGTATGGCAGTCGCCGAGCGTGAAACCCGCGTGGCGTGCATCATCCCCACCAGGGTATCCACCCTTTGCCAGGTTCCAGGCATTTGCTTTGCCAGACTGCCCAGATCGGGGTCCATGTAGAAAAACTGTGGCTCCGCGTCTTCCTCTTCGGCTTCAGCTTCGTAGCTGCCATTTGGTGCCTGCTCGGAAAGCATGGTTTTGGTGGTCGCTTCATAAAGCCCGGAATCGAGGGTTACCAGACGGTAACTTCTGGCTGCTATCGTTCCTTCGGGTGACTGCCAGTAATCGAAGGTCAGCTCGAGACCGTCCCGGTTTCCACCGAGCCTCGCAATTCCGGTCAAGCTGTCCATTAGCGCGTTGATATTTTCGGAGTAAACCTCCGTAACACGCGTAAAAACGAGCAGTGCAGTCACCTGTCGCTGGGCAAGCCATTTGCTGAGAATCTCAACCTGATCCAGGGCCATGGACATATCGTGCAGACTGAGCAGTTCGTCAGCTTGGTCAAAAACGAGATAACTGCTTTCAGGTATGCCGAAATATTCCAGTTCTTTGACGAAGCCTTCGGCGCCGAAACGAAACATCGTCTTCTGGAACTCCTCCTGCATTTCAAACACTTGGAGTCGATTGGCCACGACCAACTCGGGCGTAATCGAACTGTCAAAAGACTGAACTCTTTGAAGAAACAGATCCGGATGATTGGCCGAAACAATGACAGTGCACGGCATGCCGTCTTTGAGCACATTACCGAGACTTTCAGCCAGCATTGGAAATCGGGCTGACGGTGTTTCTGCGATCAGGACATACAGACCGCCGCCGATCATGTTGTTGGTCAGATTTGCCAGACCACGCATACCGATTCGAACGACCGGAGTTATTGGTTCAAGTAGGGCTGGATCATTCATAATTCAGTCTCATGCTCCATTTTATTGATCATAATCGATTCGGGCTTCGCTGGGCGAATGATATAGGCGCAGTTGATTGGTCAGATATTCGGAAAGACTATGCTTCTTAGAACCAGATTGGCGCAACAGGGCGGTGTAATAGGCTCTTTCCACTTAGGGTGTTTGTGTATCGCACTGGTACTGCTACCGGGGTGCGCGGATGTCAAGCCAGTGGCGGCCAGCCCGCCGACTCAGTCGACCTCAACCCCGGCGTCAAGTCCGAGTTCAGGCCCCGAATTGTTTGTGCCTGCGGGATTTTTCGGCAAATTGACGAAGAATCCGAAGCAGTCGAGCGTCAGCATGGCCACCCCAGCCGTTCCCCTTGGGTCGGTGCCCCAGCCTTTTGTGCCGACCGCACCGATTGTTCCAAAGGTGATGCTTTACGCGTCCCCGGCGACGAGCGCTGTACTTTCCAAGGGCGGGTTCAATGCCGCTGAAAATGTCCGTACATGGGATGTTTTTCTGCGCAAATACGGTTTTCCATCGCAGACAGTGACGTCGGTCGAGCAACTTGAAAAACTGATGCCTGGCGTACTGGTGCTGCCCTCTGCAGTGGCATTGTCGGAACGGGAGAAACAGGCCGTAATCAATTTCCGGTCCAAAGGCGGAAGTGTGCTGGCCTCTTGGCTTACTGGAGTGCGAGACGAGAACGGGGAATGGCGTGGATTCGGCTTTATGGAGAACAGCCTCGACGTGAAGGTTGTTGGCAATAACGAAGCGGAAAAAGACGACAGCTTTTTAATGCCACATGGCGACAATCCGGTGACGCATGCTTTGCCGTCGGGACAGCGAATCTGGATGGAGCACGCCAAGGACTGGTATCCACTTCGTCTGGTGGGTCGCTATCCAGCCGCAAGTGTCATGGATTGGTCGCGCACTGTGACCGTCGGAAAGCCCAACACCACCATTGTTTTTGACGAGCGCAGGCAGCCCGCGGGGAATCTCTCGCGTTCCGTCGTCCTGGGTTACTCGGAGCGGCTCTGGCGATCCGGTGATCCCAAGGCGCTTGAGGCGATCGCCCACAATGCCTTGATGTGGTTGCTACGCCAACCCGACGCCTATGTCTCAAACTGGCCCTATCCCTATGCCAGCGCCCTTGTGATGGCCGTTGGCGCCTACGAAGTCGTCGTCGATGTCGATTTGCTTTTTGCAAAGTTGTTCGAAGACGCTGGCGGCAGGGCGACCTACTACATGCTGAGTGAAAACGCACTTAAGTCTGCGAAGGTGCTTAAACAAATCCAGGCGAGGGGGCATGAAGTTGCCTACCATGGGGACCGATTCGAGGGTCTGAAGGATTTGACTTTGGCAGTTCAGACCAAGCGTCTGGATACGATGGTCAATGAGATGAAAACCGCCGGCTTCGACATTTCAGGCAATGCTGGTTTCGACCCTCCGATGGCTTCGTATGATCAGACCACGGAAAAACTCCTGAAAGAGCGCGGCGTCGGGCATATTCTGGCTTTCATGGGGACGACGGATGCGCGTCTACCGTATTTCGCTGCAATGGATGCCGGTAATTCAAGACAGGGCAATGCAATGGTTGTCTTGCCGCGGACGCAAAACGGGCCTGAAGACTTGATGGAGAGTGACCCTGATCTGGGTCTGGAAACATTTTTTGGCGAGATCAATTTGGTCGATCAAATGGCTGGCCTGTCGGTCGCCAGTGTCCCTAATCAAAGTCTGCTCACAACTGAGCAGCAGGCGGAAATCTTCAAGTTTCTGAAAGCTCGGCGTGATCGCATGTGGCTCGCGACCGCTGGGCAGGTGGCCGATTGGTGGCGCGAGCGCGACCAGGTCAGTGCCAGATTGGAGTCTGGTGCGACCGGGCCTCAGCTGACCGTCACGGTCAAGGGTAGAGATAGGCTGAAGCGGGCGGTCGCAGTATGGGTCAACCTTCCCGAATCGGGGACCTCCATGCGACTGGTGGCCCGTGGTAACTATGAAAAATCACCGAAAATTGCCGGCGTTGACGCGTGGCGCTCCGCCGTGGTGCTTGATGGCATGGCGCCAGGCGAGTATCAATGGCAGGTCCATTTTGACCGGCCGATCGCAGCTGGCGTCAAATAGCGGCGGCGTATTCTTCAGCAAGTTCTGTTCAGCATATTTTGGGTTTGCCATGACAAGTCTATTTTTGCGAATGTTTCCTGGTCTGGTGTCAGGGGCGGCACTGGTTTGTCTGAGTCTGGTCGCGGGAGCCCAGCCGACAGGGCTGCTATACGATCCTGAGCCGCCAGCTGATTCTGCCTATGTGCGCGTCGTACACGCCAGTCGCGGCGAGGCGGTCGATATCTTGGTCGATGGTCGGTCTCGCATCTCTAAACTTGGCTCGGGCCAGGCCAGCGACTATATGGTACTCACTGCGGGCAAGCACACGATCGAGGCGAGTTCGACTGGCAAATCAATTGCACACGTTTCGACAACTCTCGACGTCATCCGGGGGCGCGCGATGACGGTCGCGTTCACGACGCTGAAGGCCGATGCGGCTCCTGTCATATTTGAGGACAAGGCCAACTCAAACAAGCTCAAGGCGCTGCTGGCTGTCTATCATCTGGATGCCAAGTCGGGGCTACTTGACGTCGTCACTGCCGACGGGAGTACGAAAGTGTTCTCGGGCCTGGCCTACGGCGCTTCGGCCTCACTTCTGGTCAACCCCATATCAATCGATTTGATGGCGACAGCGGCTGGCGACAAGGTGCCGCGGGGCCGAGTCTCACTTGTCATGGCGCAGGGAGGTACCTACAGCGTCATCTTGTTGTCTGGCGATGGCGGAAAATTAGTCGCCCAAGCGCTACAAAACAAGATTGAACGCTACACCGGAAAATAGATCCAACCCAGCACCCCGCGCCGCCATCATCGCCAGTATGCAAATTCCATTCATTCTTCGATTCAGGCTTTGGCTTGAGGGACATCGAGTTAGTTTCATGCCAGTGCTATTCGCGCTGCTTTGCCTAAGCGCCGCTGCGGCGACCGCTGCCGACGACTACGTCATACGGGGCAAGAATGACTGGCTCTTTATTCGGCACGAGATCGTCCACGAAGAGCTGGACAAGGCAGCCCAGAGTTCATTCGGTTTGATCGAGAAATTGAATCGTGTTTTGGCGCGCAATGATATTGCTCTGTTGGTTGTGGTGATTCCGTCCAAAATGGAAACCTATGTCGAGCAACTCCCTGATGATTTCAAGGTGAGCCGCTACATGCAGGGTTTCAATGATTCGATGCAATCAATTCTGCGCTCTGGTGGTGTGCCGGTCATCGATCTGAAAAAACCACTACGAAATGCAGCACTTCAAAATACCGATTCACCGGTTTTCTTTCGTCTGGATACCCATTGGACGCCAACCGGCGCGATGGTAGGGGCGCAAACTATTCAGGAGGGTATTCTGAGCAACCCAAGCTTGAAGAAGGCCTTTGATAGTGCACCCAGTGTGAAATACAAACTTGAATGGACCAACAAGAAGCAGAGGACCAAGTTTCGCGATATCACAAACTATCTACCGGTCGGCGCACCTACGTATCCGCCTGATGAAGTCTTGCGCTTCCACGTCACGAGGGAAAATGCGACGAAAGTCAGCTTGTTGGGTGAAATGGCAGGTGGCGACATTGGCCTGGTCGGCAGCAGTTTTTCAGGCGAGTCGACAGGATTTGCGGACGCATTGAGATACGTCTTGCAGCGGGACGTCGTTAATTTTGCAGTGAATGGCGATGTAGGGCCGTGGGTTGTCATGCGGTCTTATTTGCGTGACGACGTCTTTCAAAAGAAAACTCCCAAAATGGTCATCTGGGAGATTCCCGAGCGCGTTGTGGGACTCGGTCCCAACTATTCGTTTCGGCCCGATCGCTACAAGATCGATGACAGTGAGTGGTTGCTCCAGGTTGCAGCACTCGGCCAAAGGGTTTGCGAAGGTGCCGCGATTAAGCCGAAGCTTGAGCCCAGCGGCCTGCAAGGCGTAGCCGGCGCCGTCGGCAGTGCCCGCACCACCGACGCCGACTTTGTCGAATTCAGCTTTGACAAGCCGGTCGATCATCTCAGCTACCTGTCTGCGCGTGTCGTCACAGAGGGCTCCAGACAAGTTTCCATTGAATCACATGGTGTGGGCGGTGCCATTAAGAAATTTACGGTTGAGACCGCTGGCGACGAGCTTGCCCATACACTGAAGACCCCATTGGAGGTGGGTGGTCGAGGCGTCGATCGGATCAAAATCTACCCTGGTACCACAAAGACCTTTGCCTTGTCGAATGTTGAGGTCTGTCGATATTCTGAGGACTGGCTCAAATAGTCGCAACGGCAGTCTGAGGGGATGAAATTTTGAGTGTGCAGGAAGCTGGTTCCGAATTCCGCAAAACTTATATGGCAAGGAAGAGAGCAGACGATGAAGAAATGCAAGATTAGCAAATGGTTCTCTGGTGCAGTATTTGTCAACTGCCTTGGAATCTCAATTGCTCAAGCGGCGGAACCGCCTGCGGCCATCATTGGCAAGGACGACTGGCTCTACTATCGTATTGAGCTCTCCGATGCTGTCGATGCGGCGTCGACCGATTTGTCGCTCGACCTGATCCAGCGCTTTAACAGGGTACTTTCTGCCAACGGGATCAGTATGGCGGTGGTCATGGTGCCGTTAAAGATGCGTATTTATTCTGAGCATTTGCCTGACAACGTCAAAGTCAACGACTATATGAAGAGCAATTATGAGCGCATGAGCAAGGCGTTGCAGGCAGCCGGGGTGAGCGTCATTGACATCAACACACCATTCATGACCAGTGCCAAACGCGATACGCCCAATCCATTTTTCTATCGGCTTGACACGCACTGGGCGCCCAGCGGAGCCCTGCTGGCTGCAGAAGCAATCAAGGCGGGGGTAGACACAAATCCGGTCTTGAAGAAAGCGTTGGAGGCAACGCGCGAAGAAAAATATGAATTGAGCAATGCCCGTCGAGTGCACTCCAAAGCACGAGATCTGGTTGACCAGTTGCCTCCAAATTCACCGACTTTTGCGCTTGAACAGGTTACTCCGATGAAGTTGACCAAGACGGAGGCCACCAAGGAAGACCTGCTGGGCAATCGTGCGTCGATCGGAGTTACTCTGGTTGGCAGCAGCTACTCGAACGCATGGACCGGGTTTCCGGACGCTTTGCGTTATACCTTGCAAAGGGATCTACTGGGCATCTCTGTTGGCGCGGATCAAGGATCCTGGATTGGCATGGAGAGCTATCTGAGTGACGATTCATTCCAGACTCAAATGCCGAAGTTGTTGATTTGGGAGATGCCTGAGCGCGATATGCGCGCTCCACCGGACTTCAAGTTTCGCGACGCGCGCTACATCATCAACAATACCGAATGGCTGTTGCGTGCTTCGGCTTGGGCCCAAGCCAGTTGCAAACCGTCTGCCGTAACTGCCAAGCTCGCGCCCGTCGGTCTTGCAGCAAGTGCCGCCAATATGAAGGGAGCAGACCTCGCCGCGGGGCCAACCAACGACAGCGATTTCGCCGAGATTGGTTTTGACAAGCCGATTGAAAAATTGGACTACCTGTTTGCACGCGCTACTGCAGCGGGTTCAAAGACCATGGTTCTTGAAGCGTCCGGCCCTGGCGTGGCAGCACGCCGATTCACCTTGAACGTTCCTGGCGACGATAGCGCGCACGCGCTCAAGACACCATTACCGTCCAATGCAAACGGGTTTACCAAGGTGCGCATTTATCCGGGCAAGAGTAATGGTTTTGCCCTGCAGGGGCTGCAAGTTTGCCGACAACCGGAAGATATTCTCCGATAAGTCTGGATCAAACGACCCGAGACGTTGACTTTTTGCGCGGACCCAACTTGTACTTGTTGCGCAAAGCCATCTTGACCATCGTGCAGACGATGATCGTGCTGATACAGCCGGTGGTGGCGTTTGCCGCCATTTCGGCCGATGTTGGCCGTGCGACTGAATCGTCATACGTCCTTGCTGATTCGATTGGATACGGACTTCATCTCGACAACCTTGAAGCAAGACTGCAGGCCAAATTGGGTGGGCCTGCGCGAATCAGCTATGACGGCAGCCGATCCATCACGACGCCTGGAAGTCAAATAAAGAAGTCTGCTCTGCAAAGTGTCGATCTGGACAAGGAATATATTGCCGGCGCCAGCGTCATTATTATTATTCTCGGCATGGAGCAGCAAGAAGTTTCTTTTGCCGATAGTCAAAAGGAACTTCTCCGAAAACTCAAAGGCATTGCACCCAACGCCAAATATTACTGGGTTGACATTGCGGCGACGATTTCGACCAGCGTTGCCGGCTGGAACGCACGCAACAAAATCATCTATGACAACGCTGACAAGCTGGGTTACACCGTGATCAGTCGCTACAAGGCCATATTCGGCCCCGATGCCGACCCGCTCAATATCCCACCGGGGAAGAACTTTCCTGGATGGATATCTGAGCCCGGCTATAGCGGCCCTGGCAATATTCATGGTCTCTATTCGGAATTGTCCCGGGCCATCATCGCAGCCCTTTACGCCTCGGACGCCAGTGCCCCTTGCGGCAAGACCGCCAACCGGCCTTCCTACATCATTGGCGACTCGATTGCCTACGGCCTTTACCGGGACAGGCTGGGAGTCAAACTGCAGGAAATGCTGGGCGGTGTTGCGCGCTTCAACTATGACGGTGGCAGATCGATCACGACGCCCGGAAACCAGATCAAGATGTCGGCACTGGAGAGCATTGATATTGACAGGGACTTTATTTCCAAGGCCAAGGTCATCATTATTATTCTCGGCACCAACCAAATGGAGGATTCGTTTGCGGAGAGCCAGCCAGAACTTCTTCAAAAACTGAAGAATATCGCGCCCTACGCCAAGTACTACTGGGTCGACATCGGGGCGACGATCTCAAACGATGTGCCCGGCTGGAATGCCCGCAACAAGATCATCTACGACAACGCCGGAAAGCTAGGTTATACCGTGATCAGTCGATACAAGGCAATATTTGGCCCCGACGTCGACCCACTCAATATCACACCGGGAATGAACTTTCCGGGCCAGATCAACGAGGCGGGGTATGCCAGTCCAGGCAATGTGCATGGTGCCATCAAACCGCTGACCCAGGCCATACTGGACACTATTTCTGGAGTGTCTGCCGGGGCTGGCGGGGACGCAAATTCGGCGGCTTGCGCTGGGGGAGCGTGATTTACGACCCTTGCTCCGTCAATTTCAGCAACTCGACCTCGAACCGTTCTAACACTGCTTCTTTATCCAAATGCTCTTGCGCATACAAGAATCCAGCCGCGCCAAGCCGTTCACACAAAGCAGGATCGGCCGCCAAAGCGAGCACCGCGTTCGCCATGGCCGCCGCATCGTCAGGTGGTACTGCCAGTCCACAGAACTGGACTGCATTGGCTAATTCGGTGCCATCGTGTGCAGTGGCCACTACGGGGCGAGCACTGGCCAGCATGCCCGTGAGCTTGCTTGGCATCACCAAATCGGCGGCATCGGCGCGCTGAGGCAACAAGTGAATAGTGGCGGTGCCCAATAGATCAGCAAGACGCTCTGTTGGCTGTAAATCAATGAAGCGCACGTTAGGTAAACCTTGGCACAAGGTGACTAGGTTGGCACGTCCGGAACCATTGCCACAAAATACAAAGACAATCGCAGGTGTTGTCTCCACCAAACACAGGCGAGCCACCCTAGCCAGTATGTCCAGCCCCTGTTTATCGCCCATGTTGCCGGAGTACAAGGCGACCGCAATGTCTGGTGAAATGTCTAATTCACGTCTGTAGGCTTCAACACCGTCCAGCGATGGCATTGCAAACTGTGTTATGTCTACCCAGTTAATCACTAGTTTGGCCTTAGCAGCATCCACCCCTTTGGCAAGCAAGCGCCGGTGCATGCGCTGTGATATGGTGCTGACGGAGTCAAAGCGACCCATCAGCCAGCGTTCGACTGCGGCCACCGCGTTATGTATACGCTGGCCCTTGAGCAGGCCTAGGTCAAACGCTGCGTCCACCTCAAAGTCTTGCACATGCAGCCAAGCCTTGGCGCCGCACAGGCGCGCCACACCCCAGGCGGCAGGGGCGCAAAACAGTGTGGGCGCGACCACCCAGACCAGTTGCGGGCGCCAGAACACTTGAGCCAGCAGCACCGGCAGAGAGCAGACAGCGAAGGTTGCCAAATGCAGCAACCGCTTGGCACCCCCTGCCTGGCGAGGCACCCACAGCGGGCAGCGGAACACAGTTGCGCCCTGCCACACCTCTGTCCGGTATGCCGTGGCGCTGTAGCCGTGGCTCACCGCCCAGGCCGGGTAATACGGCGGCGCAGTGACAACGCGCACATCATGGCCACGCGAAACTAGCCAAGCGGCCAGCTCGCCCGTGTACTTGCCGCTGCCTGTGAGCTCAGGTGCGAAGTTGATGCCGTAAAGAAGGATTTTCATGTATATATATCCGAACTGATAACCTCAGATGGCACCTAAAGTCGGCCTTATATGGAAGTCCCCAAGAAAGCAAATCATAGCAATATGAAGTTCAACGGGTTGCAGTCCTATGTGGTCGTCCCTGAGATATTCACATCCATGCCAATCGAGGTGTCGGGCAGCTGCGTCATTGTCCCTGAATTATTTATATCCACTCCAACCCAGTATCAGGTGCGCGTCAGCTGGCGTGATTGAAGACCAGATTCTGCAGAACCAGCGTCCAGCCGCTGGAATTCCGCTCATTTCGATCAAGCGCAAAAAAGCCTTCAGGCCGGTTTCACCCCTACAACTCAATGTTCATGCGGGTTGTAGCGATTTTTCAGGAACGACTAGTTAAGCAAAATCTGCCGAACAATCGAGTAGTTGACTCCCATCGTAGCCTCATGAATGTCACCGTCTACAGATATTTCCTCATTCCGTGAAAAGTGAAAGGCACGAGGCATCTTGGATTCGTGAGGCTCGCCAACCGAATTATCTGGTCATATTCACTCCTTCGCCAGAATTCATCAAAACCCGGGTGAATAGCTATTTCGACTATTCCTTCAATTGGAACAACCGAAAGCAAACCTTCTACCCAGTCCTCTCCTTTTGAAGACGTTGGGATAAACATCCAGTCTGTCGAATAGAATCCTTTGCATAACATACGATTCATGACTAAATTCAATGTTTTTACAGAACACTTCATTGCACTTATGTAAATATTTTGAGTTCTCCTAATATGGTCAATTCCAAATTTTAGCATAATTGATCGAAGAACATCCATAACTATTGGGATTCTATGGATGTGCCCATGTCCATCGATGTGACTTGGAATCTTACCACTTATACGGATAAACTTTTCGATCTGCGCTGATATCTCTATCTCCAATTCACTCTTTTTGACTTGACCCAAGAACGCGCGAATCCAAAGTTCTTTCGTTTTGTAGAAATTACCATTTGGCCCTGTCAACGAGCAAATTTCACTACGGGAAGAAAGGGGGCTTTCGTCGGAAAGGCACAAATGCAGACCATATGAAATATTTGACGACTGGCCTACATATTCCAAAGCTATTTTTGAATACGGCATTGAAACCATCACAGTACAACTTGAAACTATTTCTCTCTCTATAAGATCGACTGATGCCTCAAAAGTATCTTTTGAGTAACCAAAATCATCAATATTTATAACAAAAAAAGCCATGACAGAGCTTACATGCTCAAGTTTTTCGACCGACGTTTTAGCTCAATAACCTTAATATCAATCATGTATTCATAGATACTTCGAAGAATACTGAAATGCAGGCCACATCGTCCTTCAAGAAAACCTCCACGGACAACATACAGATAGACAAACATCATGATTGGACGACCGGGTACGCGGTAGGCGATCTCTTTCATTGTTCTACGACGAACAGCAATTGGTCCCAAGAGTCCTTTCCAGTCAATCTCAGTTGACATCTTATTAACCAATTCCTGCGCTTCATAGGTTGAATAAGAGTTATGCTTGTTGAACCATTCAAACATTCCCTTATTAAAACTGAAATGCATAAAATGATTATGCAACTGACCTTCCGGACCATCAACAACGGCTACCGGATTTATCAGACGTTCCCAACGGACTTTAGAAGGAATAAATAGTCGGAGAATCCAGAGGGGATAGAAGAAGGAATGCCTATTCCAGGTACCCATGAATATGTTCTTATATCGAAGACGGTAAGCAACTCTAGGATCATCCGCTCTATGGATAACGTCAATCAATTCACATTTCAACTCCGGAGTTACCCGTTCGTCCGCGTCAGAATAGTACACCCACTTGTGTTTAAACTCAATATTCTGAACTGCCCAGTTCAAGGTTGCCGCGTTATCATACTTCCTTTGAATAACTCGAGCACCAAACTCGCCGGCAATTTCAATGGTCCGGTCAACACTGAACGAATCTAGGACAATAATCTCGTCCGCCCATGAAAGCGATTCGAGACATCCAGGAAGATTAATTTCTTCATCCTTTGTTAAAATCAATATAGAAATCGGTTGTTTTTCACTCATCAGTAGTCTCCACTGGCAATTCTCTGTCCTTGATCGGCTTGCAGACATTCGTTTGTTTCCACGGCGTCCTTTAGGTCCATTTTGTGAGTGTCGGGTCGTTCTATTTCCCCTCAATAATTCTTTCGAAATCATGAATGAATAATTTCGCAATAATGTTTGCTTTATATTTTGAAGATTGTTCAATACAGGACTTACGCATTTGGTTAAGTTGATGATTATCCAATGAGAGCAGTTTTCCTAATGTTGTTTCTAATTGTAGAACCTTATTGCCTTGAGTATGGTCAAAGTAAAAGCCATGAACTGAGTCTTCTATAAAGTCCCGAAAACACTCAAGTGAAGAAACAATCGGTATTGTTCCGCATGCCATGGCTTCTAGCGGTGCCAGTCCAAAAGTTTCTCCTGTCTTCGCCAATGAAGGGTATACAAATGCAAAAGCATTCTTGTATAGCGAAACTAATATGTCATCGTCATGAATAGGGCCGTGGAATTTAATTGTGTTGTTTGCCATGGATAATAATTTGGAAAGATATTCATCTCCACCTCCACCTTTATCTATGTCGTGTGAACCAATGATATCCAATGGGACTTCTAGTAGAAGTGCCGCGGAAATTAGTAAATGTATACCCTTTTCTGGATGGAGTCGACCAACATAGAGAAGTCTCATAGTTCGTTTGCTAGTTGTATCAGCGACAACAGCAGAAAACTTTTCAGGCAAAAAGTTCGGGATAACCGACACTATGGATTTCGCGAGTGGCGTCTGTTCTTCAATTGCCGTCTGGACTGCAGAGGATGGGACTCGTATTCGTGATACATGCGAGTAGAGAAAGGTTTGCCCTTTTGGGAAACGTTCAAAGGAGACATATATATGTCCTCTCCTTATAAAACGAAGTAATATTGGTGCCCAAAACGTATTTGTAATTATTATATCAGATTTGGGGCACTCAAGAACCGCGTGAAATGAGTATATTAGATCAAGAACTATATTGATGAGCATTTTTGATTTTCTTGTAAAACCTTTAACCCGCTTATGAGACACGCCATTTATTGTTTCAAACAAAGGAGTATCTTGGTAGATCTTTGATATATGGGTGACGGTGCACCCATGTTTAACTAGTTCCGCCCCCATTGTTAGCCACAATTTTTCAACGGCACCGCCTTGTATCGGAGGAACAGGCAAGAAAGCTCCTTGAATGATGGCGATTCTCATTATTTGGCTCCTACAAAATGTAATAGATCTTGACCACATTTCCTATTTGAAATTCCCAGAGCGGGCTCTTGCTCCATGGCAAATCGAGTTCTTCGTCGCTCAGTTTGAATTTCGGTTGACGTATAGAAGACTGGCAACAGGCGAATCGGTAGTTTGGCCAGTGTTGCTATGATCTGCACGCCCCAGAGTCTTGACCGCCGCTGCCGATTTGTCTGTTGCCAAGGCGAGCGTTCTGCCTGCGCCGTTTGAGGATCGTTCAAGTTGATCATGCCGTCATTGCGGCCGCAGAAGAAGGGAACCGCTTGCACACCAGTAACATAGAAGCACCCGCACAATCACCGCTTGTCCTGCTGCGCTTCAAACTCTCGTGTCTTCAGCACGATGAAATACTCGTAGATGGATTGCAGTATGGCGTAGGTCAGCCCGGCCTTTCCGTCCAGGAAACCACACTTTCCAATGTAGAGCCAAATGAACTTGATGACCGGACGCAAAGGAAGGAGGTAGAAAAGTTTCTTCTGGTGAACGCGTCGCTCGTGGAAGTCTTTGGCAGTGAACGCCTTTGCGATGCTCAGGGTGCCGCCTTTGGCACGGTCAGCGACAATCTGCTGGGCCTCAAAGTAGCTATAGCCGTTATGGCGATCAAGCCAATGGTTCATGCCTTTACTGAAAGGGAAATGGTCCAAATACCCCGTGACTGATCCAACGTCTCCGTCGGGAATCAAAACACTATTAATGAATCGCTCGTAATGAACCTTATCTGGCCGAAACAGGCGAATATAGAACGCTGACGCTTGCACATGTTTAAGCCAAGTGCCCAAAAGGAAATCGCGGCGCTGCACGCTAAACGCCACCTTGCCCGCGGGTTGCGCCGCGACCTGTTTTACGGCCGCAACTAACTCCAGCGTCATACGTTCGTCAGCGTCAATCACAAAAACCCAGGCATGCCTAAAAGAAATATTTCTGAGTGCCCAGGTGCGGTGTGCACCCTCGTCCCCCCCGAAGGCCAACTTGTTCTCACCATACCCGCGGACGGTCACGAATGCGCCAAACTGTCTAGCGATTTCCACCGTTGTATCCGTGCTCATTGAATCGAAAACATGAACGTCATCCGACCACTTAACACTGGCCAAGCAACCCGGAAGATCTTGTTGCTCGTTTTTGGTAAGTATTAGTATGGAAACCACAACAGATCTTCAATAAAAGAATATTGCGGTGCTAGTAACACCAATACGCGATGGACCAACGGATTCGAAAATCTCCACAGATTTAGCCCTGTTTGACGTGAGAAGCTCTTCATAACGCCAGAAATCATCAACAATAATTATCGAATCCGCTTTCATTTTCGGTTCTACCCTGCGAAAGCAAGCCAACCTCTGTTTGAATGACCAATCCTGTCCATCAATTATTACAACATCCCATAATTCACCATCAACTGCCGAAATATAGTCACTCGACTCAAAATCTATTGGATTTTCAAAGTCAAAGGGACATAAACGTATCTCAACATTTTTGATGTTATTTTTGGCCAATCGATCCCGTACTATAGCCATCCAATCGGCATTATCTTCAACACTAAGAATCCGGCTTGCAATTTTGGCAAAACGTAAAGTGCTTCCGCCGGTTCCATATTCGAATACTCGCTTCCCAACAAGCAAGTTATCTGCTCGTTCTATTGCCAGAAAGCTCCACCACGGCATATCAAAATCGATAGGCAACTTCCGGCTAAACACGCTCATTCGGAGATACGGAATGATGAGATCTGCATTCGAAAGCAAGTTCGAAATCAACTTTTTAACACGTTGCACGTTCGTTAGATTCATTTTTTAAAACAATCTAAACCAGCTTCCTAATTAAGTGGGCGGGGTTCCCTGCGACTGTTGTGTGCGGATCGACATGTCTTGTTATTAAACTACATGCCCCAACAATAGCACCCTCACCAATCGTTACACCCGGCATAACAAAAGCCCTCGCCCCAATGAACGCTGAACGTCCAACGGTTATCTTTCCAGTTTGTAGCGGGCGGCTGGGTTCATTAAACTTGTGGGTACCGGTACAAAGATAGGCTTGTTGTGCCACAGTCGCATCTTCAAATATTTCGATTTCGCCTAATGAATAAGCGAATGCCCCATCGCCAAGACATGCACGATCATGCATTGTTAAATTCCAAGGAATTTGGATGCGTGCAGCTTGATGGACGAAAGGCGTACCATAAATCTTCATTCCGAACAAGCGCAACCAAATCAAACGCCATCTATTAAATGGTTTTGGGGTCCAAGCGCAAAAGACTGTCCAAACAAAACCCCAGGCCAACATTAGCACGCGCTGCCGCAGTGACCATGGGCTAGCATAAGCTGAAGATTGGTTGTAGGTTTTAAAGTCTTCTTTTCTATTCAAGGCTCGCTCTCCATAGACTCGAGAAACCTTCAAAGTTCGTGATAAATTGCTTTGCAATATCGCCTCTTGAATGCGTTTCTCTGACTTTCAGTGCTTCAATAGTTAAAGTCTTTCTAGTCACAGCAAGACCCATAACGCGCTTGATTGCTGTTCCCAACTTGGGAACCAGACCTAGTCGACAATAGTCGATTTCGGGCAGCTCGACAGCAATTGCTGTGACTACTGCGCTTGGATCAGTTCTCACACTACCTCCAGCTCGAATTCCAGAGTGTATTTGCCCCGCACTTGTCCGTCTTTCCGCTTGCTCATCTTTCACTCTCCTATTGCTGAATTTAAACATTGCTAAGGAGTCCGGTTTTCAGGGGCAAGGTCAAACAGCACCCCATGAGTAAATGGCATCCAATATATTCTTCTTGAGCATTGATTTGAGGGCAAGTAATCCTGGAATTCGTCTGTGAAATACCCTCTTGATTTTTCTTCGCTCAGTAAGCTTGTGTGTCGATTGAAGATATGTCTCACTTGACGACCAAGCTTTGCGAATTCTTGGCCCAGTTTAAACCACATTTTTTCAACCGCGGCCTCAACAATGGCGGTACTGGAAGAAAAGCATCCTGCAAAAAGCACTATATTCATCGTGATTCCCAGAATAGTTCCAGCAACCGCTCAGCCGACCAATTCACATGGAAGCGGTTCTGAAAGCACCGCACGGTGATTGCCTGCATGGTGGTAAATTCGTCGGAACTCTTCGCGGGCCAGCGGGCAAAGAAACTATGTCTGCGTGCCAGCGTGTCGCTGGCCACCAGACCTGCGTCGTCGGCTTCAATCTTGCGCCAAATGTTGACCTTGTTGTTGATCAGCACGGGCTTGCCACATGACAAGGCTTCAGCACCCACGATGCCAAAGTTTTGCTGGTGCGATGGCACGCAAAAAACCTCGGCGGCATAAAACGCACCCCACTTCATATCGCCCTGCAACGTGCCCGGCCAGCTGACGCGGTTGGCCACGCCTAACTGGCTGACCGGCGCCTGCAATTTGACTAGATAGCCCATCACTCTTGCGTTAGGTTTCATAGAAGAATGGCTGAGGAGCGATGTAATGCCCGCCATTGCGGACGCGTAATTCATTGAGCATTTGCAGGTGTTCAGCGCGCCGAGCTGCATCCGGCAAACGACTTTTAATTGCTCTGGCTGGAACCCCCGCAACGACAGAAAATGACTCCACGTCTTTAGTGACCACTGCATGTGCAGCTACTATTGCGCAATCCTGTATGTGTACTCCTGCGATGATGATTGCCCCAGCGCCAATCCAAACGTCACGGCCGATAATTGATTTACGAACTATTGAGGGTCGCCCAGCAAAAATGATGGGCACATTTGGCCTGTCAAATACGTGGTCATCACCAACGACCATTACTCTTGGCCCCAACATTGTGTATGCACCAATTTCAACTCTCGGCCCTATTACACATCCCGAATTAATAAATGAATAGGGACCAGCGACAATATCACGAGAAAGAGCTGAGCCAGCAGCAAAATAGGAAGTAGGATCTGCGCCGGCAATGCCCCAGCGCATACAGCGCCAGATCATCAACCATCTTTTCCCAATTGCTTTCAACTTATTGTGCATATTTTTGTTACAATTTCCTGTGGTTGAATTGAGTTGTCGGTAGTTCCCAGGGTTGTACCGGTCTATTGTTAGCGGGTGCGATAACAAAATCCACTATATGCAATAGGTATTTGGCTATTGCAACCTCGCCAATCATTGAGCGCGCCAGCACACACTTGGTCGCCCGCTCCTCCTGCGTCACCCTGCCGTATGCAATCTGCTTACGCAGTTCACTTGCAAGAGTGTGAACATCACCACTTGGGAAGGTGAAACACTTAGGCATATTTTTAGCAAGCACTGACGAACCACACATCAAGCTAACACCAACACGGCAACCCGCCAAGAGTGCCTCGTTGGTTACCGCACCCCAGCCATCCCATGCACTTGGCAATACCAAAAGATCTGACTCGCGCATATGCGCGCGCAACTCATCGTTCTTCATTGCGCCAAGAAAATTAACAACGGATGCAATGCCTAGACTCGAGGCATTTTGTCTAAGATGCACCTCCTCTTCCCCGCTGCCAATAATCTCTAGGGTAAAAGACAAACCCTCATTATTAATGCTTGCAAGTGCCATCAACAGCGAGTCAACGTTTTTCCGTTTAATTAATTGCCCAACATAAGCAACCTTGAATGAATTCGCATCACGACCCGGATCATGATCCGGTGCAATATCTCTATTGTGAGAAGAAGAATCTGCTACCGCATAACAAAACTCAAAAATTCGACTTGAATCAAAGCCGATTCGACGGAACCACTTCGTACCGAGTTCACCCATCGCTAAAACGGCATCAATCCGGCGGCGTCGATAGTAATCAAGCACGATATCGCGCAATAATCGCATGACACCCTTAAATCCGCGTATATCCTTTGACTCACTAATATAAAATAGTCTTGCTTGGGAGCGCGAGAGAAGGCTATATGCCATTCGATTCAACTGGAACTCTTTAATACCAGTGAAAAAATGCAAATCCTCGGCGGTCGAGCAACTCTGCAAACATTCTTCCATATGCACTAGTGACGGCCTTATAATTTCGGCAACACCATAGTCCACTTGCCCCAACCCCAAAGACATACGCGATTGCGGCATATCTCCACAAATGTAAACGCGAACACTGTGCCCCATATTCGTTAACCCACGTATCCAGCCGGACTCATGCTCGTTAGGTGATGTTTGCCAAAAATGAAAATTCATAATTCACGCACTATGAAAATATGCAATTGTTTTCAGAGGCATTTGGCCTTTGGGTGAATCCGATAGCTACGTTGTGAAACCACAGTACCGTTACGTTTCTCTTCAATTTGGGGCTGCAATGGGCTCACCCACAAACGCGCGCACACCCATAAAGTGTATTTGGTAATCGCTGATATCTTTGTGACTTTGGGCAGATACGATCAGATAGAACCTCTGTCTTCTGGCGATTTCGGGCACATAGGGGCGAGTTGCCTCAAGAACCTTTTTTCCGTTAAGCCACCACCTGACAGTCAAGTTCTCAGGTGAATACGACACACCAAAGACATTGGGCAGCATTCTGTCCAGCGGATCTTTGGAAGTCGGGTTGGGGTTCTGGATTTTTTTATAGTTGGGCCACATGCCGGACCATGAAATGGCAGTGTGGTGCCCGCCGGGACCGAAGCCACCTTCGTCGATGTCCAGTTCGAACCAGCGCTCAAAACCGCGCGGATCTGGTTCGTAAACATCTTCCTGCCGCAGGTTGTGTTCGATTGGCATTAGCCAGACGGCCGGAAAGTTGTCCGGGTCGTTGGAAGACGTCGAGACCTGTGCCTCGATGTAGAAAGGTCGATCACCTTTGAGCAAGGGAAAATGTCCTCGATAAGAGTTCAACGTGACCATCGCCACCACACCACCACGCTTGATGATAAGGCCGTCGTCCGCCTGCGCATAAAAGCTTTGGTTAACGGGTTTACTGAAAAACAACCCGGTGTAGTATTTTTTGCCGTAGACCTTACCCGTGAAATCCAGATCAGCGATCTGCGGGCAATCTCGGAACAAAGGTTGATGAGCTCCAACTTCGGCGGCCCCCGTCGGTACCGCGTCCTCCCGGCAAATCAGCTGATCAGCAGAATGGGCTGCCCCCACCCATAGCATGCAAGAAACCGCCAGAGCCAATTGGCAAAGTAGTGAAGTGGACTTGATTTTCACGTGGTTCATTCCAAAGAAGTTGTGCTGCCACGGCCATCGGAGGCCGCAATCTGCGTCACCAGCTTGTGCCCGGTCAGGCGGCTCAGCTCGGCGCAAATCTCGGCCTTGTCGCTCAGGTGGGTAATGGCACGCTCCAGTTCCATGATTTTGGCGCCCACCAGAAAGCGGTACCAGTAACTCTACAGGAAGTGGTAGACCAGCCCACTGCGGCCATCCAGAAAACCTAACTTGAGTATATAGCGCCATAGGAAATACAACGTAGCGCTTAGAGGCATCTTCCGTTCTGAATAGTCATGGCTACCTGTTAAAAGCTTCAGCTCGTCAGTGGCCGATTTATTTGGTTAGCTGCTGTGCCAGCCTTTGAAAGCGTGCTGCCACCGCCGTGCCACCCAGCCGGGTGGATTCGGTGGCCGCCAGTTCCGCCCGATTCCAGTGGAATTCCTTGTAAAAGCTGCGTAGGCGATCCAGCAATGCATGGGCGTTGTTGGCCTCAAAGATGTAGCCATTGCGCCCGTTGTCGATCAGGTCGCTGGCCCCGCAGCGATCGCTGCAGATGACGGGTGTGCCCACCATCAGAGCTTCGTTGACGACGACGCCCCAGCCGTCGAATTTGCTTGGCAGCACCAGCACATCGGCCGCGGCCATGGCCGCCACGATCTCGGCATTGGGCATGCCCTGCGAGTAGCTCACCCGATCGGCTATGCCCAACTGGTTGGCCAGTTGCTTGAGGTTTTGCTCTTCCTCGCCTTTGCCGATGATGCGCAGACGAGCCGACGGTAAGTTCAACTGGCTGAACGCCGTCAGGAGCAGATCAACGCGCTTGCGCACGATCAGCTGGCCCACATAGAGGATTTCCTTGTGGTCCCTCTGCACCGGCACATGTTGACCCGGGGTACTGTCCACCACGTGCAGGAATGGCACGATGCGGTCCCCCGGGTGACCACAAGCCGAGAAGAACCGTGCCCCGCCGTAGCGGCCGGAATAGCCGATGCAGAACACACCGCACAAATGGCGGCGATAGCGCAGTGCGTCCCAGGTGTAGATCAGCCAGCGTGGCAGCAACTGTGCACCGGGCTCATAGCGGTTCTCGCTCATCAGGAACCGATGCACCGGGGCGCCCAGGCTGGCCTTGAACGCCGAAGTTGGAAGCGGAAAACCACGCAGGCCGAAGAAGACCTGCACGGAACCAGGCACCGTAGCAAGCTCACCAATTTGCTCTGACGTAGGCGCCAGGTGTACCTGCACCTTACCGGTGTCCGGCACTGGGTAGCCACGCTCGCGGTAGCTGCGCGGCAACTCTTCTTCCACGCACCAATGCACCGTGTTGCCAGGAATGTTCGCCAGCTCGCGGATATACGCGGCCTGGTGGAACATGAGGTAGGGGTGCCAGAAGACGAAATTCATGTTGGATCGAACTAAGGCTAATGTTGTTTTTACGCCGCAGAGATATAGGGTGAATTAATTTAGGTCGCCAACGCTCGCCTTGCTTCAAGCGTTGGGAGTTGTACTGCGAGGAAGGCTACCAGAACAATAAATGAAGCCGGATTCCCAATGGATACAAGATATCGCGCAAAGATCGATTCAATTAGGACAAAAGAAAGTACGGCAATTACTTCTGGGCTCATTGTTCTTGAATCAAACTTTCGGATGGCGTCAATTAGTACTCTTACCAGTAGAAAAGTAATTAACATAGTTAATGGGAGTCCAATTTCGTAAATTAAACTGATGTACGAATTGTCCGAGTCAAATCCCATTTTTTCCGGCCAGCTGCGAAACCCGTGCCCGAGAAATAAGACTACTGGTTGATCCTGAATAATTGTGATGAAATCCGCCCAGTTCTTAAAACGTCCCGTCCCACCTGAGTTGATGCCACGACTTGTTGAATTAATGTCTAGAATCTCAAGTATGTAGTCACTTTTCCATATGAGCATAACTGCAACGGCGAGAAGTGCGCTCAATATAACAAGGGTCTGTTGGCGCACCAAAGGTCTGGAAGATGTTTCTTTCGCAGAACGTGTGAGAATGACCAAAATTACACAAGTAACCATAAGCGCAAGAATGCTGCCTCTCGAACTGGTGGCCAATAGTATAGTTAAAAAAGCAAGTAGCAAGGGGATTGTTGTTAGGTATGGTGGTTTTGCATCTATTCGCAATGTTCGAGCTACCAACAATGCGGCTGCAGTTCCGACAAAGTGAGCTGCAAGATTGGGGTGATTTCCAAAGGGCGTGAGGCGATAGAGGCCCTTATTTGTTTGGGTTGCACTCAGGGCGCGAAGAATTGAATCAAAATCGAATATGACAAGCGTCAATATCAGAAAGGAGCACGCGTATAAGTAAAGTGATGCTAGTCTGTGAAAATCGTACTTAGTCGCAACCCATTTGGCTGAAAATACAGTCAAAGTAAAGAGAACTGAATATGCAATGAGTTGAAAATTCTCATAAAAGGCAGAATTGACTGCTGAAAGATAAGAGCATGGTACAGCCAATACCCAGAAAAGCACTTTTTGTTCTTCTCGTAAGGTATCTCCAGAATAGCTTGCTCGTACGATCAGTCCAAAGGCGAATAATAGAAATACCGCAAGGATTTGCGTCAAGAGAGCGCCGTATGCTGGCGATATCCCAGCCAAATAGAAGGCGAGTACAGCAAGCCAACCTGCCAAAAAATTGAGTTTCATCTCGGAATACTTAAGCTGCAGAGTTCTCTTACCAATAGAGGGACTAGAGATATCTCGCAAATCGCCAACACATACGACATAGCTACCACATCACTCGCGTTTGCGAGCGCCACGTATGCGGCGGTCATTGAAATTAGTGTACCAAATAAGAGCAACCGTGACAGTTTCTGGGTTTGGTTGATCGAGCTTAGGGAAAGACTGATGGCGAGAATGCCCGCTTGTGCCGTTGCTGACAGCGAAACGGGAACGAACAGTGCATGTGGGAGATGAATTTTGTCTGACAACCAGGCTGTGTTTATTTCTGACAAAAAAAATAGGGTAAAAACGGAAGTGCCAAAGAGTAACAAGATGGAAGCTGCTGTAGATAAGATGGCGAGTTTTTTAAAGGTATGGAATTCTCCCCGCCCCCAACAGAGCGTTAATTCGTGTTGAATCGAGGCCATGCCAATACCTATGGGTTGAATGGCTACACGCGAAAGGGTTCTGGTCGATGAATAAACGGCTGCTAGCGTTGGATTTATGAGAGCAGAAATGAGTATGATGGGTGCGTGCAGAGTGAGGTGCTGAATCGAAACGGCTAGGGCGATGCCTCTGCCCGCTGATGTAATTTCATGAACGGAAATATTAGTTGATGCTCCGGAAAATTGACTAAAATATTTTTTAGCTTTACTAATTGCAATGCCGCAATAGAGAATTCGAATCGTAAGGGCGATCAATGCGATGACGGCAATGTTTTTGAATAAAATATATGCAACTATATAGGAGATCAATTCGAAAAGCCGACCAATATTGATAAAGTATATGGCTTTGTCCGGATTTCCTTGGTGTCGCTGGGCTGCACAATATATGTTTATCGCAGGTTGAAGCGTACTGTTGATTGCGAAAAGGAAGCAGCACAACGCTATTTCTAAACCATTGTTTGCTTGTCGTAGATTCACAAAATAGTAGGCACACAAAATTAGTGCAAATGTGCTCAATGATATGAGTGCATTCCTTGAAGCCAACTTTTGTGTTTGGGTTGCAATTTGTTTAGCTTCTGCATTTTGCCCTTCAGGCAATAAGCAGATATGGTTGGCAAGTGCCAGGGTAACCCCTAAATCTGCCAACAGCATTAATTGGGTGATTCCTGTGACCGTTAAAATGATACCGTAAGAATCAGCACCAATATTTCTAATGGCAATAGCGGGGATCAGTATCGTCGAAAGAATGGTGATAGCTTGGCCAAATCCATGTGCGCCAAGCGTTCTAAATACTCTGCTGACGTTCATGAAAAATGCTTTTGTTCAAGCGACAGTCTTATGAACATATCGCAAAAGAGCGGCTTGCTAGGAGCCGTCCTGGCCTGTGACGCCGATGATCAGGGAGATTTGTTTTGGTCATGTTAGTACAACGTAATGGTTAATTGGCTTGGGTTTTGCCTGCAAAGCGTCCACGGTGTTCGGGTGCTATGGCTTGAACCAAGGCGTTGGCAAACTGGCTTTGGATGGCGTAGGCGGAAGCTGTGTCCTTGTCTATTGATGAGATGCGAACGATCATGCCATCTGGGATGCGACCGCGCATCGCGTAGCCCACCTCTGCAAGGCGTTTTTCGTTCTGGTTGGCAGTAACTTGGTCGCCTACCACCGTCCAGTAGGTTAGGGGCTCAAAACGCTGGCCCAAGCTAGTTTCAAGGCGGGTGACGGCGATTGATTGACCTTGCAACTCAAGCTTGCCTGGTTTTTTGCTGGACAGCGCAAAGCCTTGTGCGGGGTAGCAAACTTCTGGCCTATGCAATTGGAGTTTGCGCCTTTGGTTTTTGCCGTAGGCAACAGAAAGCATGATGCTGTAGCCGTTGGGGTTGATGTAGGTACGTGACAAGGTCTGGCTGTAGATTTCTTCCAGCATTTGTTTTTGATTGGGATCAACAATCTGGTTTGAAAAGTTGAGCTGTTCCTGCCAGTTTCCGAAGGCAGTAGGCACCATGGTTTTGAGGTCGATAGGTGGCAATTCATCTGCAATTGTGATCGTGAGGCGCAGTTGCATGCCGAGAACTGCAGAGACCAACATCAGCACCAGCAGGATGATGTTTTTGAACGGTAGCTTCATGCGCGGCGGCGATACGCCTCAACAGTTTGCAGCAGGGTGTCAAAGCCGATGATGAGCATCAGCGCGCTTAAAAACAGCACCATGCCGGCAAAGCCGTGCAAAAAGCCTTGGCCTGCGGCGTCGCCCCAATAGTAGGTGATCAGGCTAAGCGTCATGACGCGGATGACGTTGGCGGTAAACGAGATGGGTACGATCAAAATAGCCAGACCGACATTTCTGAAAAGTGAGTCGCGCCGCACGATGTTGAGGTATAGCAGCCCCAATGCTTCAAGCGTCAGTAGCGTGTGCAGGCCGGCACAGGCGTCAGCCACCAGCAGCATGTATTGGCCGATTTGCAGCACCACGCCGTTGCGGCCAATAGGGTAGCCGGCCCAAAACAGCACTTGCTCGGCCACATAAGAGACGGCCATTTTCATGGGCATGGTCACGGTGTCTACCACGGCACTTGGCAGCGGCACCATGAATAGCATGAAGAACAGCGCGAACCATTGGATCTTGAGGGCTGCTGTGCCGCGCTGGAGCAGTAGTAAACCGACCAACAGCCAGATGACCGAGCCGATCTCAAGCGTCAGGATGTCTTGCGAGCGGCCTATGGCGTATAGCATCAGGCCGAAGATGAAGATTGGCCAGCCCCAGTTGCTGGTTCTCTTGCCTCGCGCGGTTGCTTCCATGGTGGGCCAGTTGCGGTAGAGCAGCCAGACACTGATGCCCAGCACGATGGGGCCGTGCATTTGCTCGTCAGAGCTCCAGATGCCGGTGAACAAGTCGTACAGACTGGGCAGGTACAGGACTGCCATGCCGATGATGATGGGTAGCCAAGGGAGCAGTTGGGCGGGGATGGATTGCCGCGCTTCGCTCGCACTGACGGATTCGTGGGGGGGCTGCAATGACGAGGGGTTATCCATCGTTCAGTACTGAACCAACCAGCGTTACGCCTCCTCCTTGCAGGCGACGTGCTAGCAAGGCTACATCGGGCATCAAGCTTTGATCTTTTCGTGCCACCATGAGCGCAGCGCCGGCACGTGCGGCGATGATTTCTGCGTCGGCAAAGTCGCCGCCTGCCGGGGTATCGACGATGATCACGTCAAACTGTTGGGCGGCCTTGGCCAATAGTTCGCGAAACTCCGGGCGACCCAAGAGCTCTTGAGGATTGGGTGGCACGGCACCGACTGGCAGCACGGTCAGACCGGGCAGGCTGGGCACGGGTAGGGCCGCTTCAAGCCCAGCGCGATCAGCCAGGATGCCAGATAAACCAATACTCTTACTCAGTTTGAACAGGGAATGTTGGCCTTTGGTGGGTGCCGCACGGAGGTCTGCGTCCACTAACAGGGTACGCTGGCCTTGCTGCGCAAAGACGATAGCCAGGTTGGCGGCAATAAAGCTGCGGCCTTCACCTTTGCCGGCGCTGACGACAGCGATTACTTTATGGTTTGGGTCGGTATTGAGCCACCGCAGCATGAGCTGGCTGCGCACAGCGCGCAGGTTTTCGCCAATCTGGCTAAAGGGTTTGTAGGCTGCTACCAGTTCAGCCCTGAGACTGTTGTCCTGATTGTTCAGATAGGCGTAGTCAAACTGCCTGGCCAGGGCAAAGTCGATGTCTTCTTTGGTGAGTAATCTGAGCGCAATGGCGGCATCGCCAAATTGAAGACCGTGCTGTTGCTGGTGCGCCGAGATGCGGTCTGCGTCCGCGCTACTCAGGCGACCAGACTCGATCAGAATGCTGCCAATGGATCGAGCAGCACCGGTGGGGATGACAGCGCTCATGCGTGCACTCCGATGCGCCAGCGCTTGCGTGGGGCCAACGCTGAGGTGATAGTGCCCAACACCGGCACGTCAAGCGCTTCGGCCAGGTCTTGCGCTGAACGTATTCTGCGGCTGGCCAACTCAAGAACCAGCGCCAGCCCTACCCCGAGCAGAGTTCCTAAAAAAATAGAAACCAACACGTTGAGAAAGACCCGAGGTTTGGATGGCTCAAGGGGCACCGAGGCCGGGTTCAGCACTCCTATATTGGTCTGGTTGGTCTGGCTCTCGATATTGGTTTGCGATGCGCGCTGGCTCACCAACTCAAAAGCACGCTGGGCCGATTCAATGTCGCGGCGCAGCACGTTGAGCTCATTGCGCTGCTGGTTCAAAACCAGCACTCGATCCTTCTGCGCGCCCAGTGCACTTTGCAACTGCTGCTCGCGCTGCTTGCTGATCAAGTAGGTAGTTTCGATGGAGCTGGCAATCTTGCGGGTTTCTGTCTCAAGCTGGGCTCTGAGGCTGCCCAGTTCTGCCTCGGTGCGCTGGGTCTGGGGATGGTTCTTGCCGAGGTTGATGCTGCTTTCGGTCAACTTGGCTTCGAGCCGGGCGATGTCGGCTTTCAGGCCGTTGATCAGCGGACTCTGCATCACCTCAGCCAGCGTGTCGGTCTTGGTATTCTGGCGCTTGCTCTGGCTGTCGGTCGTCTGGCCTTGTATGCCAGTCAGTTGGCTTGAGGTTTCATTGAGCTTGGCGGTTTCAAAGTCGAGCCTCTCATCGGTGGAGGTAATGCCGTTCGCTTGTTGATAATCAGACAGGGCTTGCTGGGCCTTTTCCAGCTTGTCGCGAGCGGCCTTGGTTTGTGCTTCGAAAAACGTGGCGTACTGGCGAGCGGGAGCCAGCCGTAGCTCCAAGTTGACGTTCATATAGGCCTGCGCGTAAGCATTGGCCACTGCCGCAGCAAAATCGGGATCGGTTCCGGTGTAATTGATGTTGATGACGTTGCTCTCGCGCGAGGGTTTCACGTCCAGATTCTTTTGCAGCAGATTGGCCAGCCAGTCGATCAACAAGCCCTTGCCTTTGGTGGCCGTGCGCCACTGCTGCTGGATCGCGGCGCTGCTTTCCATGCGCAGCACGTTGACAACATCCTTTGCCACACGGTCGCTGTTGATGATGTCGATTTGAGTTGCCATATAACCGGGGGCCATCATGCCCTGCAGCAGCATGCCGCTTACAGCATCGGGCGATTTGACATCCACCAGCATGGCGGCGCTGGCGGTGTACTGCTTGGGCAGCAACAGGCTGACGACTAGGGTGGTGGCCACCGACACCATCAGGGCCAGCATCGCCACCAGATAGCGGGCGCGCAGGATGAGAAGGAACTGCTGGATCGTCAAAATATGCTCTCTTTGACGTAGATAACGTCGTTAGGTCGCACAGTATCCGTTAACAGCGGTTCGATCGGTTGGACACTTCCATCCGCTGCCTTGCGGTGCAGCCGGAGGCGCTTTTCGCTGCCGCGGGCGGTCGGACCGCCGCCTTGCGCCAGCGCTTGCATGACCGTCATGTCACGCTCGACGCGGTAGGCGCCCGGCCGTTGTGCTTCTCCGTAAATATAGAAGACCGGTGCGCGGTGTACATAGATGCTGTCGCCGCCTTGCACCACGATGTTGTCCTGCAATTTGTCGTCCAGAAAGATGGAAGGAATGTCGATTTGTTTGCGAAACAGCTTGCCATCCCTTGTGCCCACAACGATGGCGATGTCGTCACCGTTGACCGTGGCCCCGCCTGCATTGGCCAGCATGTCACTCAAGCGGGTGTTGGCGATCTCCAGGGGAAAACGCCCAGGGCGGTTGACCTGCCCTAAGACCGAAACCTGATTGCCGCGGATTTGAAGGAGGACGATGTTGACCTGCGGGTTCTGGATAAAGCCACCGGTTTGCAGGGCAGTTGCAATCTTCTTTTCAGCGACCGCAATCGACAGGCCACCGAGATCGATAGCTCCAATCAGTGGGTAGGTGATGGAGCCGTTTTCCGAAACGCGTGTTTCAATAGTGAGGTCCGGGTTTTGAAAGACTTGAATCTTGATAGCGTCACCGGCGCCCAGCGGGTAGTCTGTGTTCTGGGCCAGCGCTTGGTTACCCACGCTGAAAAGTACAATCAGGGTGGCAATTAGAAGATGTGCAATGCGGAACAAACTCTGTGTCATGGGCGTCAACCGTGGTTGGGTGAGGGGCAAAATGGCAAGGCTTGGTGCGTTCCCACTACTTCAGCCCGGCCACACCTTTTTCGATGGCAGACGTATAGTCAGACGCGTTGGAACTTGCAGCAGATACGGGGGCAAGGGCTGGTGCAGGGGCTGGCGCTGGCGCGGCGGGGGTACCGGCATCCGCCTTGGCAAATTCACCCATGTAGGTGACCTTGGTAGCGGCTCGCAGCTCCTTGATCTTGGCGGCGACAGCTTCACTCGCGCGCTGATTTGTCAGGAATTGTTCGATGCGGGGCAGGGCAGCAGCTTCGGCCACGGGCGATGACTGCGAAGACGCTACCCGTACCAAGGTGATCGCCTGCGGGCTTTCAAGGACAAGGCTCTGCCCGTCTTTCAGGGCGTGAATCTGTGCCAGCCGCTCCAGTGGAATTTGTTCGGCGGCGCGGGTTGCGCTGCCGCCGTCAAACTTGATGTTCTTGCTCTTGAGCCAGTTGGCGACATCGATAACCGGTTTGCTGGCGGCGGCAAAGCTGCGCAGTTGTTGCACCAAACCCGGTGCAGCGGCGACCACGATTTCCTGCACGTTGAAAATACGGCGCTCTGAAAACAGTTGCGGGTGCTCGGCATAGTATTTCTTAACCTCTACTGGTGTGGGCTTTGGTACGGTGCCCGCGATCTTTTGCATGTAAGCGCGTGCCAGGATGTCACGCCGGGCGGCCTCGATCTGCGCCACCACCTCGGGTGAACGGTGCAGCTTCTCTTCAGTGGCTTGTTCCACCGCGAGTTGCTGGTCGATAAGTTTTTCGAGCACTTCGCGGCTCATCGCCTGCGCAGCCTGGGGCGATGCGCCTGCTGTGTTGGCGCGGCTCAAAACCTGGTTGATCTGATGCACCGAGATCTCTTCTGAGCCCACCTTGGCAGCCACCTGCGTCGCAACTTTCTTGTCGTCCTTGCTGCTGCAGGCAAGAAGGCCTGTCGCCAAGGATGCAGCCAGTAAGGCATGCATCGGGCGAAACCGGCCAAAGTGAATGGATGAGGTCGTCATAGTACTTAGAAATCAATAACTGAACTGGGCGGAAATAGTCGCCATTTTGCTCTCATAGTCGAGACCTGCCAAGCTGGACTTGCGTGCCGCATTTTCGAGCGAGGTGCTAATCGTAATGTATTGATTGGGCTGCCAGTCCAAACTGATGTTGGCATCGGCAGTCGAGTCGCTGCGGATGTTGGCAAACAGGCTGAAGGGAGAACCCAGATAGTCGATCTGCGCTACTTCGTAACGCGCACGCATCAGGACTTTGGGGCTGATCTGCCAAACTGGACCAATTGAAAAACGGTTGGTCAGACTGTAGCTCGAATAGATGGTCTGGTAGCTGGAAAGCTCGCGCGCCCAGCTTGCAATCAAGGCCGACTTGCCACTGATGCTCCAATTGAAATTGGCGTTTGCATTGAGGCCAGTGTAGTCTTGCTCGGGAGACTGCGGCTGAGTGCGACTGACCCGCGTCGCGCCAAGGTCAATCACACTCTTTCCGCTGATGACCCAGTGCAGTTTGAGTCCGTTGTCGATCTGCTGGAAGCCATCGTCGTACGAGCCCGATGGTAATACGTGGTGCAGGTAGCTACCGTTGGTCTTTCTGCCGGTATAGGTGATCGTGCTGCCCGAGCCCAGAACGTAGCTCAGGCCCAACTCAAGCGCTTTCTCCTCGTAGTCTGCATCTGCCGTCACGGCAAGCTGGTTTGATTGGGCTGATTGTGAAATACCAGCCAGCATGATCCAGCCGCCACCGGGCTCAATTGCAGCATCGAGGCGCGTGTTGTTGTTGACGCGCAGGTTTTGCTCGTAGCGGCCAGGGGTGTCTTGAAAATTGTTTTGAGTTTCCTGGCGCTGGCTGCTTAGGTTGCCGTGCAAGTGCGGCGTTATGGCCCAGTGCCAGGCGGCGTTGTAGTTGCGCGCGGGATAGCTGAGATAGTCAAAATTCTGGTAACGGTTGTTGACAAGGTTGATGGATACCTCGAATTTTTGCAGGCTCAGCGTACTGCTGAAATTCAGGGTCAGGGAGTTGGTTTCAATTCTTTCGGCGGCACTTGGCTTTCCAACCAGCGCGACCGGGTCGGCATCGGGTGGCAGGCGGAACAGGTTGTTGTCAAAGTGTAATGACGACTCGACCTTGAGCTTGGAAACGACATCGCTCTGTGCCAGCGCGGGCGCGTGGCAGACCGCCAGCAGCAAGGCCAGCGTCGGCCAGGAGCGCTGCGGCAGCCACATGGTCAATAGGCCTTTTGATCCTTGAGAACCAGGCGGATCGTCTTGTAAATGATGTAGAGATCCAGGCGCAGCGACCAATTGCGCAGGTAATCAAGATCAAAGTGAATGCGTCCCTCCATCTTGTCGAGCGTGTTGGTTTCGCCGCGAAAGCCGTTGATCTGGGCCCAGCCGGTGATGCCAGGCTTGACTTTATGCCGCACCATGTAGCCCTTGATAAGCTTTCGATAGAGCTCGTTGTGGGCCACGGCGTGCGGGCGCGGGCCGACAATGCTCATTCGTCCCTGCAGCACATTCAAGAATTGAGGCAGTTCATCCAAGGAAGTGCGGCGCAATAAGGCACCCAACGGCGTGATGCGGGCGTCGTTCACTTTGGCTTGCTCAATGGTGTTGCCGTCTTCGGTGACCGTCATCGAGCGAAATTTATAGACCACAATCTCTCGGCCATCCAAACCGCATCGGCGCTGCTTGAAAATGATGGGGCCCGGTGAGCCGGTCTTGACCGCTACCGCGATGATGAGAAGCAGGGGCGTGATCATGATCAGAATGATCGTTGCCAGCACAATATCGCTAAGGCGCTTGAAAAAACCGTCGGCCCCGGTAAACGGAGTCTCACAAACAGAAATGACGGGCATGCCGCACACCGAACTGGTATGGGCCTGGACCAGGTCGGTAACGAACATGTCCGGTACAAAATAGATTGAAACTGTCGTGTCTTTGAGCTCGTCGAGGATGTGCAAAATGCGCGGCTGCGAGGCCATCGGCAGCGATAGGTAGATGATCTGGATGTGCTCTGCCCGCACGACATCAAGCAGTTGAGTCTGGGTCCCCAGCAGCCTGTGCGCACGCGGGACGTCAAGGCGTTGGGCGGAGCGGTCATCCACAAAGCCAACAAGTTGAATCCTGGTGTAGTGAGCATCGCTGAGATTGTTGGCCAGGGCCAGACCTTGTTCATTCATTCCCAAAATGATGGCGCGTTGCGGCGGACCCTGCAGCTTGAGCAGCATAGGCGCGGCGGCGCGCAACGCCAGGCAGGCTCCAAATTCGGCCAGCGGAGCAACCCACAACCACGTATATAGAACTTTTCTGGAATATTCGTGGATGTAGCCGGACCCGAATCCGATAATCAACAGCAGGCCGGCGACCCAGATCCAGGCCATGGCAACACCAAAGAACACCGCGAGAATGGAAGACTGCAGTCTGGCACGACCCGGAAAGGTAAGGGCAAAGATCAGTAACGACAGAATGATGTAGGAGACGTAAACTTCGCCCTCAAAATAGTAGGCAAGTCCCCATAAGGAAAAGACCAGTGCGCAGGGTCCGACCGTCAATTCAAAAACACTGAGCAAATTGTCTTTGCCAAGCGATGCCGGTTTTGCTTGATGGTTAAACGATGCAGCAGAGGGACTTAACGGTGCATTGGTCATTGGATACCTAATGATTTAGACCGACTTTTTCCAGCCATTTTGGCTCCTCGTCCAGCTTGTTCCACAAAAACCGCTCGGGCAGTTCCCAAATTAGCACCTTAGGCTTGGC
>CAIVLG010000143.1 GCA_903906695.1 uncultured beta proteobacterium
CAAAAGGCGGACATGGTGTTCGTCGATCCACCCTATTCTGTTAATTATGCCAACAGCGCCAAAGACAAGATGCGCGGCACCAACCGGCCCATTCTGAACGACAACCTGGGTGAGGCTTTCGAACCCTTTCTCAAAGCCGCACTTACGCCGATGCTCGCCCATTGCGCTGGCGCTATCTACATTGCGATGTCGTCGAGTGAACTCGACACGCTGCAGTCGGCCTTTCGCGCTGCCGGCGGCAAGTGGTCAACCTTCATCATCTGGGCCAAGAACACCTTCACCATGGGCCGCTCGGACTACCAGCGTCAGTATGAGCCGATCCTGTACGGCTGGCCCGAGGGTGGCAAGCACCACTGGTGCGGGGACAGGGATCAGAGCGATGTCTGGCAGATCAAGAAGCCGCACAAGAACGATCTTCATCCGACCATGAAGCCCGTAGAGCTGGTCGAACGTGCCATTCGCAACTCAAGCAAACCGGGCAACTCGGTCCTGGATCCCTTTGGCGGCTCCGGCACCACGCTGATCGCCGCAGAAAAGTCTGGACGCAAGGCATTCTTGATGGAACTCGATCCGAAGTATGTTGACGTTATATGCCGTCGCTGGCAAGACTGGACCGGGAAGCTTGCCACCCGCGAGATTGACGAAGTGGCTTTTAATGATCTGGCTGCCGATGTTGTTGGTGCCAGATCGGTTGCGCCTGTGGTGTGATCACTCAGCGGTCTCTTCGACGATGCCGCAATGGATCACAAAGCCCGTCAGGTAGGGCAGGCCACTTGGGATGCCGTAGGTGCTATTGGTGAGGCGGTTGGTGCGCCAGGTCATCCATTGGGTGATGGCAGCGTGGATTGCATCGGCCAGGGCCTTGCCTTTGAACAAATGGTTTCGGACTTCGTCAGCAAAGTGGCGACCGTGGCGGCTGTCCAGGAAGGCGCGCACCACATCCGGCTCGCAGCCAGTGATCTTGGAAATAGCTGGCAGTGCGATCGCCCACGCTGCTGGTGCTTCCTCTTGCAGGCCACCCCAAAAGCCCCAGGCTTCGTTTTCCGTGACGGGGATGTTGGTGCTGGTGTTCATGTCGGGCTCCTTGGTGATGATTGTTTCGACACCTGTATTGAGGCGCTTCTTTGTTGAGAAGCCAAGCTCTTTTTGCATCTTTTCAATCTTAATCTTTGATCATCCGAGAATGGCAACATGGCGAGCGTAATCGAAGCCCTCGGAGTTTACATAAAGGTAGGGGCGACCCGGTGCGGTGACCTCGACGCAGAGATAGCCCTCATGGATGCAACCGCCTTTACCGCTGAGCCAATCGTGTGATAGCAGCAGGGTGCTGGCGAAGGCATCGAATTCGGTTGGAGTGAGTTCGCGCGTCTCGGTGACAAAGACCTTGTTCAGATCGGTCCCGCAGACCTCGCTCAAGTCAACGGGCTTGCGAGCAAAGGGCAGGCGCACACTCAACTCTTCAACGGCAAAGGTCTGTGCGCCAACTTGCAAAGTGCGAGGGGTGCGTTCGATGGTAAGGGTGATGGTCATGGTGCTCACGGTGATTTTCTTTCATTGGTGCCATTAATGCGACGCCTCTATGAACGCTTCACTTCGCAGTGAAGTCAAGCAATTCAAGAAGAATATTTGCACGAAGAATTTCAGTCAATTCAAAGTGGCTCGGTGCAACTTGTTCAAGACCACGACCAGGTCATCATCGAATTTGAAATCGTGCCCTTCGATCAAACCCGCCTGCTCAAGAATTCGCCAGCGCTGGCCGTCGGAATCAGCCTTTTGCACTTCTTCATTCAATTGAGTGAGGTAGAGATCCTCCTCAATTGTGAGAGGCCGGGGTTGTTCGCGTAGCGACCGAAGAATCGTGATGAGGTTCATGATCGATGCTCCGCCTATTTGGTGATGCGATAGAAACGCTCACCACCCACCTCCTTGGTCGACGTGATGGTCAGGCCGAGCTTCTTTTTGAAATTGCCGCTGAGCGTGCCGCGAGTCGTGTGGCGTTGCCAATTGGTTGCCTCGCAGATCTGTTTGATGGTGGCGCCTTCGGAGCGCGTGAGCATGGCGATCACCATGGCCTGCTTGCTGTCGGCTCGGGTGCGCACCGTCTTGGGCAGCGGTTGCTGTGCTGGCGCTGAGTCGCTTGCAACGCCGTCTTGCGCCCACGTGGCCTCAGCCTGCGCCACGGTGGCCTCCAGTTCGTGGTCTGGTGCAATGACGCGGGCAACCGGTCTGTCGCAGCCCAGTGCGTCGTAGCCAGGCGCGGCGACCAGCCAGTCGGTGCCGTCATTCATGATGAGGTCGCGAGCCAGCAAGGCGTCAAGCACCTTCTTGCGCGCGCCACCCTTGACGCTGTCGGGGAACCAGTCGATGCGTCCGCTGCTGTGATTCAGTGCGTGCTGCAGGACCTGGGTTTGGGTGCTGGTGAGTTGGATGGTAGTCATGATTCGTTTCCTTCGATGTTGATTGAGGGGTTGTGATGAACGCGCTGCTGAGAAGTAAAGCCAAGCGTTTTCTGCTTGACTTCAACTTCTTTTGATCAGGTGTTGGAAATTTCTGACTCTGTGGGTTTTGGCATCGAGGCACCAACTTCGACGCCTGCCTTGAACGCGGCTTCCAGGGCGTCCCGGATGCACCAGACCGCTGTGTCATGGAAATCGAGCCGATCGGAATTTCTGGTCTGCAGGGTTTCAATGCCCAGATGCTTGTTGGCGATCAGGGTAAGGATGGCGTCGAGTTGATTCATTTGCTGCTTCCTTCGGGTTGGTTGATGGTGTTGGTAGTAGGGCGCTGTTCGATTGAGAAGCCAAGTCAATTTCAATCATTCTTTGAATCCTTTTGCACATTGATTGGCTTCAAACCAACACCACAGTTTTCCGCAATGAAGAACACAATCCACACCCATGGGAATCTCGATTCGCGCCTACGCCCGTCACCGCGGGGTCACCGACACCGCCGTACACAAGGCCATTCGCAGCGGTCGCGTCACGCCAGAAGCTGACGGAACGATTGACGCCGACCAGGCCGACGCCCAGTGGGAGCGCAATACCAGTGCGCCCAACATCGGCACCCAAAGGCCGGTTGTCAAAGTCAAAGTGCCCGAGGTCGATGGCGGTGAAAGAAGCAGTGTTGGTCCAACTGGCTCAGCCAATGCGGGTGGCACCGGCGGCACGTCACTGCTTCAAGCCCGCACCGTCAACGAAGTCGTCAAGGCGCAGACCAACAAGGTCCGCCTGGCCCGGCTCAAAGGCGAACTGGTTGATCGGCCGCAGGCCATAGCCCATGTCTTCAAGTTGGCCCGCTCCGAGCGGGACGCCTGGCTGAACTGGCCAGCGCGGATTTCGGCGCAGATGGCGGCCAAGTTGGAAATTGATGCACACACCATGCACGTCTCTCTGGAGAGCGCAGTAAGGGAACACTTGCAGGAACTCGGGAACCTTAGCCCCCGAGTGGATTGAGACCAGCACAGATCATGGAAGATTACGAAGGCGCCGAAGAAGTCGAGCGTGCCTGGCGCGAAGGTCTGACGCCGGACCCGCTGCTGTCCGTCTCCGAGTGGTCCGATCAGCACCGGATGCTATCGAGCAAGGCGTCAGCCGAGCCCGGGCGTTGGCGCACCAGTCGCACGCCGTACTTGAGAGACATCATGGATTGCCTGTCGCCTACCTCACCGGTGGAGCGCGTGGTGTTCATGAAGGCCGCGCAGCTTGGAGCACCGCTTGCCCTGACAACACCGGTACCGACACCCGAGGGGTGGACCACGATGGGCGAAGTTGGTGCTGGTGACTATGTCTTTGACGAAAAGGGCTGGCCAGTTCGGGTTCTGGGCGTCTCAGATGTCCTGCATGACAGGACTTGTTATGAGATTGAATTTGAGGACGGTGAGCGCGTCGTTGCAGATGCCCAGCATCGTTGGCCGGTCGGTGAATACAGTTACGCTGGCCGCAAGGAGCACATCGCCACCACGGCAGAAATGGTAGGCCGAGAAAGATTTACAAGTGGCAAGCGTTGGCGCTATTCAATTGACGTTTGCTCACCCGTTGAATTGTCTGATCGACCATTACCCATCCATCCCTACCTACTGGGTCTGTGGTTAGGGGACGGATCATCGTGGATGAACCACATAAGCATCCACGAGGATGACAGCGATATCGTGAAACATCTGGCTGATTGCGGTGTTGATGCGATATTCAGGCTGCCCAAATGGAGAAAGGGCAAGTGTGCCAATGTCGTCATCGATCCAACGTTCCGGATCATGGATGACGACGGAGTCGGGGCATCCTGTTGCGGTTCATCACGGTTTTCTGTGATGCTCAGGAAATTTGACCTGCTGTGCAACAAGCACGTGCCGATGGCCTACTTGAGAGCCGGTCGCAAGCAGCGACTTGACTTGGTGTGCGGACTGATGGACAGCGACGGCTCGATCACGCCTGATGGCTCCCGATGTGAGTTCAGCAACAGCGACAAGAGGCTTGTTGATGCCATGGTCGAGTTGCTGCGCAGCCTGGGCTACAAGCCAGTTAAGTACAGCACTGCGGCCAGGCAAACCATCATTCAGGGCCGTGAGTCCAC
>CAIVLG010000144.1 GCA_903906695.1 uncultured beta proteobacterium
CAGCGACACCAGCACCACCCAGGCGCGGTAGTTGGGCAGCACCATAAAACCGAGATTGGTGGCGCCGGACAGCAATTCAGGCACATCGTAGTTCTGGCCCGAAGCGCCATACATTTCGCGGAAAACGCCCTCGGCAATCAGCGCCAGGCCAAAGGTCAGCAGCAGTCCATACAGCGGATCGAGCTTGTACAAGTGCTTGAGGAAAAGGCGCTCGATCACCACCCCTAATGCACCCACCGTCAGCGGGGCCAGCACCAGCGCGAACCAATAGTTGATGCCAAATTTGTCGAGCATGATCCAGGCCGCAAACGCACCCAGCATGTAGAGCGCACCGTGCGCGAAATTCACGACCCCCAGCAGGCCAAAAATCACCGCCAGACCGAGGCTGAGCATGGCGTAGAACGCGCCATTGACCAGCCCCAGCAGGAGTTGTCCAAGAAAAGCCTGGAGAGGGATACCGAAAATTTCCATGAGGGCGTGCCGCTTCCCGTCAGCCTACTTTTTCAGCAGCGTGCACTTTGACTCGGCCACGGTGGTGAAAGCCTGCTCACCGGGGACCTTGGCGACCAGCTTGTAGAAGTCCCACGGCGTGGTCGATTCCTTGTTGGATTTGACTTCGAACAGGAACATGTCGTGAATCATGCGGCCGTCCGAGCGGATCTGGCCCTTGCTGTAAAAGTCGTCGAACTTCATGGCCTTGAGCGTGCTCATGACTTTGTCGCTGTCGGTGGTGCCGGCGCTCTGCACGGCCTTGAGGTAATTGGCGGCCGCCGAATAGTCAGCGGCTTGCAGGCTCGACGGCATGCGTTTGTATTTTTCGAAGAAGCGTCTGGCGAATTTGCGCGACGCGTCGTCCTGGTTCCAGTACCAGCTGTCGGCCAGTTGCAGGCCCTCGGTATTGGCCAGACCCAGAGTGTTCACGTCGTTGATGAACACTAGCAAGCCGGCCACCTTCATGGTTTTGGTAATGCCGAACTCCTTGGCCGCCTTCATCGCATTGGTGAAGTCGCCGCCGGCATTGGCCAGCCCCAGGATCTGGGCTTTGGATGACTGGGCCTGTAGCAGGAAGGCGGAGAAGTCTGAGGCATTGAGCGGGTGGCGTGCCGCGCCTGCCACCGTGCCACCGTTGGCTTTGACGACGTTCGCCGCGTCGCCTTCGAGCGAATAGCCAAAAGCATAGTCGGCGGTCAGAAAATACCAGCTCTTGTTGCCAGCCTTGACCAGCGCAGTGCCGGCCACCTTGGCCAGCGAGACGGTGTCATAGGCATAGTGAACGGTATAGGGCGTGCAGTCTTCGTTGGTCAAACGCGCGGAGCCAGCGCCGATGGCGATGAAGGGGCGTTTCTTCTCAAGCGCAACCTTGCTCATGGCCAGTGAGGTCCCTGAGTTAGTGCCACCGATCAGCAGGGTCAGACCTTCTTTGTCCATCCACTCGCGGGCCTTGGAACTGGCAATGTCCGCCTTGTTCTGGTGGTCGGCGGTCAGCACTTCAATCGGGCGATTCAGCACCTTGCCGCCGAAATCCTGGGCCGCCCACTTGACCATCTCACCGCCGGCCGGGCCGTCGATGTCGGCGTACAGGCTCGACATGTCAGTGATAAAACCGATCCTGATCGGACCGGTATTCTGTGCCATGGCGCTGGCGCCAAATCCAATGGCCAAAGCGGCGACGAGAGCATTAAGTTTCATGGTATCTCCTGGTTAGTGGGGGTCGAAAGAATGGGTTAACAGAGCGGCAATCCTTGGTGGTCGGGGCAACTCAAATGCCAAGGTATTCCTGCAACATGCTCATGTTCTGGTTCAATTCAGCCTGTGCAAATTGTTTCACGATGGTGCCGTGCTCCATAACGTAGAAACGGTCGGCCAGCGGCGCCGCAAAGCGGAAGTTCTGCTCCACCAGCACAATCGTATAGCCTCTGGCTTTGAGCGCCAGAATCATCTCGGCGAGCTTTTGCACGATCACCGGCGCCAGCCCCTCCGAGATCTCGTCAAGCAGCAGCAGGCGTGCGCCGGTGCGCAAAATGCGCGCCACCGCCAGCATCTGCTGCTCGCCGCCCGACAGGCGCGTGCCCGGACTGTTGGCGCGCTCCTTGAGGTTGGGAAACATGGCATAGATTTCGGCCACGCTCATGCCACCGGCGGCGATGGTTGGCGGCAGCATCAGGTTTTCATCGGCAGTCAGACTGGCAAAAATACCACGCTCTTCCGGACAGTAACCCACGCCCAGGCGTGCCACCTTGTGCGGCGCGAGATGGATGGCTTCAACGCTCTTGATCTTGATTGAGCCTTTGCGCTTGCCGGTCAGACCTACGATGGCGCGCAGCGTCGTCGTGCGTCCGGCGCCATTGCGTCCGAGCAGCGTCACCACCTCACCCTCATGCACCGTCAGATTCACACCGTGCAGGATGTGCGATTCGCCATACCAGGCGTGCAGGTCTTCGATCTTCAGCAGTTCGGTGGTCATTAGTGAGCACCTTGGAGAGCGGTATCGACAGTGCCCATATAGGCTTCGATGACCAGTGGATTGCTCGAGACCTCGGCGTAAGGACCGTCGGCAATGATGGCACCGCGCTGTAATACCGTGATGCGGTCTGCGATTCTCGCCACCACATTCATGTTGTGTTCCACCATCAGGATGGTGCGCCCGCTTGACACCTTCTTGATCAGTTGCGTCACCCGGTCCACATCCTCGTGGCCCATGCCCTGGGTTGGCTCGTCGAGCAGCATCAGTTCGGGCTCCAGCGCCAGTGTCGTTGCCAGTTCCAGCGCGCGTTTGCGGCCGTAAGGCAGGTTGACTGTCAGTTCGCCCTCGAAATCCTGCAAATCGACTGCGGCCAACAGTTCGCGGGCGCGCCCATGCAGCGGCGTGAGCGTGCTTTCAGCTTTCCAGAAGTGAAACGAAGTACCCAGATTGCGCTGCAGCGCGGCGCGCACATTTTCGAGCACCGTCATATGCGGAAATACAGCCGAAATCTGGAACGAACGGACAATGCCTCGGCGCGCCGTCTGTGCCGGTTTTTCGGTCGTGATGTCAACGTCATTGAAGACGATATTGCCGCTGCTCGGGTGCAGAAACTTGGTCAGCAGATTGAAGAACGTGGTCTTGCCGGCACCATTGGGCCCGATCAGCGCATGGATATGGCCGCGCCTGACCTTCAGGTCGACCTTGTTGACCGCCACGAATCCCTTGAATTCCTTGGTCAATCCATGTGTTTCCAGAATGAACTCTGCAGACAAATTTATGCTCCAAAGCTAGGGCTTGAGATCACAGGCACCATGTCCATAACAAAAGTTCGCATGCTAACGATTTGCAACTCGATACGCCAGCGGGTTAAGACTTAGGTAGTTCTACCTGCTGCTACCCCGTTGCCCCAGCTTATTGGATTCGTCTTTGAACGTTAGAAATAAAATATCTTATGTAAACAGATAATGAAATAAATATGAATCAAATTTGAAAAATGAAATATTTGACCACATGTTATCAAATATAGACTACATATTTCTTCAAACTGATTCTAATATCAGCCCATTCGTCTTCAGGAGTTTTCCATGTGTGGCATCGTCGGCGCCGTCTCTACTCGCAACATTGTTCCTGTTTTGGTACAGGGGCTGGCAAGGCTGGAATACCGTGGCTACGACTCCTGTGGCGTCGCGGTGGTTGCCAACGGTCTGCAGCGCGCTCGCAGCACCTCCAGGGTGGCGGAGCTGGCTGAGCAGGTCAGCAGCAGCAAACTGGAAGGCACCACCGGAATTGCCCATACGCGATGGGCCACGCATGGCGCACCGGCGGTGCACAACGCGCACCCCCATTTCAGCCATGGCATTGGCCCCGACGCTGCCAATCGGCCTGGACGGGTGGCCTTGGTGCACAACGGAATCATCGAAAATCATGACGAATTGCGCGCCCTGCTTCAAAGCAAGGGCTACGCGTTTCAGAGCCAGACTGACACCGAGGTCATCGCGCACCTGATCGACAGTTTGTACGACGGCGACCTGTTTCATGCGGTCAGGGCGGCCCTGCCCCAACTGCACGGCGCCTATGCCATCGCCGTTTTCTGCAAGGATGAGCCGCATCGCCTGATCGGCGCGCGTGCCGGCTCGCCCCTGGTGCTGGGCATCGGCAAAGATGGGCAGGAGCATTTTCTGGCCAGCGACGCAATGGCGCTGGTCGGCGTCACCGATCAAATTGTTTATCTCGACGAGGGCGATGTGGTCGATCTGCAGTTGGGCAAATACTGGCTCTTCGACAAAGCCGGAAAGCCGGTGACCGGCGCGCAACGCCCGGTCAAGACGGTTCACGCACACAGCGGCGCAGTGGAGCTCGGACCGTATCGCCATTACATGCAGAAAGAGATCTTCGAGCAGCCGCGCGCCATTGCCGATACGCTCGAAGGCGTCAACGGCATCGTGCCCGAGCTGTTCGAGGGCAGCGCCAGCGCAGCGCGTGTCTTCAAGGACATCGATTCAGTCTTGATTCTGGCCTGCGGCACCAGCTACTACAGCGGCTGCACCGCCAAGTACTGGCTGGAGAGCATCGCCAAGATTCCAACGCAGGTGGAAGTTGCGAGCGAATACCGCTACCGCGACTCGGTGCCCAACCCCAAGACACTGGTGGTCACCATCACCCAGTCGGGCGAAACCGCCGACACGCTGGCGGCCCTGCGACACGCACAAAGCCTGGGCATGAAGCACACCCTGACCATATGCAACGTCGCCACCAGCGCCATGGTGCGGGAGTGCGAGCTGGCCTATATCACGCGCGCCGGCATCGAGATCGGCGTTGCTTCGACCAAGGCCTTTACCGCGCAGCTGGCAGGTCTTTTCCTTCTCACGCTGGCACTGGCGCAGGCCAAGGGCCGCCTTAGTGATGCTGAAGAAGCAAGGCATCTGAAAGCCATGCGCCATTTGCCGACCGCCTTGCAGGCCGTGCTGGCGCTGGAACCCCAGGTCATGGCGTGGGCCGAAGACTTTGCCAAGATGGAAAACGCACTCTTTCTGGGCCGTGGCCTGCATTACCCGATTGCTCTTGAAGGCGCGCTCAAACTGAAAGAAATCAGCTACATCCATGCCGAGGCCTATCCGGCCGGTGAACTCAAGCACGGGCCGTTGGCGCTGGTCACCAGCGCCATGCCAGTGGTGACGGTCGCGCCCAACGACGCGCTGCTGGAAAAGCTCAAGAGCAATATGCACGAAGTGCGCGCCCGTGGCGGCGTGCTTTATGTGCTGGCTGATGCCGATACCCGAATCGAGAGCGGCGAGGGCCTGCATGTCATTCGCATGCCAGAGCACTACGGTGAGCTGTCACCCCTGCTGCATGTGGTGCCGCTGCAATTGCTGGCCTATCACACCGCCTGCGCCCGGGGCACCGATGTGGACAAGCCACGCAACCTGGCCAAGAGCGTGACCGTGGAGTAATGCGACCGTTATCGCCTTTTTGTAACCAGGTCTGTCAACGCAAGTTGCCGGTGTGTCCGAGCGAGTAGCGACCGGGTTGCGGCCACACAGTCAAGCCATGCGGCTCTCCGCCCACCTTGATGCGCGCTACCGCTCCGCCTGCGGTATCGATGCGGTACACCACGTCGTCGAAGCGGCCTGATAGCCAGAGCGACTTGCCGTCGCTGCTGACATTGCCCATGTCGGGGCTACCGCCGCCCGGGATCAGCCACTGCGCGACAACTTTCCCGCTGGCAAAATCGATCACCGTGACGCCGCCGGCCCCG
>CAIVLG010000145.1 GCA_903906695.1 uncultured beta proteobacterium
GCAAGGCGCAGGATCAGGAGAAGGCCGTGGAGTTCTATGTCGCGGAGTATCGCAAGGCGGTGGTCTCAAACCTGGAAGGGGATGTCGGACCGGTGGTCAAGCCTCAGGACTGAACGACGAACCCAGCCTCGTTGACGCGCCGGTTTGGCGTGCTATTGGGGTGCGGCGCAATCACGGACGGCCAAGAAGGGGTCTTATTGTGCTTGCTGCCTGATGTAATCACCGCGTCACATATCGCCGTCACCATCGGCGAGCTACGAATCAACGCAACTTGTTGACGTCTGAATTTGGAAGCAGCCATTTCGGCAATCTATTCCAGGAACCCCCTTCATGACAAATCGCTCCAAAAAGCTCACTACTCGACGCCTGAGCGGCACCCTATCCCTCAGTGCTGCGATCCTGATAGCTGGCTGCGGTGGCAGCAACTCTCCAGCCGTTATCGGTGGCAATTTGCTCGTCAGTCGCACCGTCTATGCCGGCACCGGTGCGACGGTGACGGTGGGCCAAGTCTTGCCAGGCGGAGGCACAGCGGTCGCCGATGGTAGTTTTCCTAACGTGTTCAAGAATGAAGTGCCCGACCCTTCTTTCGGTGTGAGCTCGCCGATCTTTCTGGATCAGCGCACGACCAATGGCACCTTGGTTAACACGATCCCAGTCGATCCGAGCATGCTTACAACGAGCTTTGCTTCAAAATCTGAATTGGCGTTGAACCTTTCCACCGACGGGGCTTATGTCACTTTTATGGGCTACAAAGCCGCGATCAACCAGCTGGATGTGTCGAACTCCAATACGGCTGCCGCATTCGATTCGACCAATCCGGTCGGTTCGACTTTCCCCCGCGCTGTGGCGCAGTTCAATCTCAACAACGGTACTCTCACTGCCACTGCCGTCAACGCATACAGTGGCAACAATGGTCGCGCAGCTGTGCTTGCGAACGGCAACTATTACATGGTCGGAAACGCGGGCAATGGCAACGGTGACGGCAACAGTCTGAGTGCACTCAGTGATAACACCGGCGTGCAGATGATTTCGGCCAGCAACCCAGGCAATGGCAACACCAGTGTCATTGGAATGGTGCAGGGAACCTTTGGCAGCGCCACAGGCTATCAGCGCGGTTTCTCACTCGCACAGTTGCCCGACCCGGCCAACCCAGGCAAGAACTACGCTGCCGATAAGACGGGCAAGGACGACAATTTCCGTGGCCTGACTACCTTTAACAACACGCTTTACGTGACCAAGGGTAGCGGTAGCAACGGCGTCAATTCCGTCTTTCAGGTGGGGGCCGCCGGCGCGCTGGCCAACGGGGCTGCCATCAGTGCCAACTCGGCCATCACAATCCTTCCAGGATTCAATGCGCTTTCAGAAAAAGTGGCTGAGACCAAGGCAACCTTGACCGCCACTCCGCATCCGTTTGGACTCTGGTTTGCAGATGCCAACACCCTGTTTGTGGCTGACGAAGGCGATGGCGTTCGCTTGGGGGTTGCCGGCAAGGTGACGAGTTTCGCAGGCCTGGTTGAATATAAGCTGGTCAGCGGCACCTGGACCAAAGTTGCGACCTTCCAGAACGGGCTGCTGGATCAGGCAACGTATACCGCAGGCATGCCTTGGAACATCAAGACGGACGGTCTTCGCAACATTAGCGGAAGATCAAACGCGGACGGTTCAGTCACAATTTTCGCAACCACCTCGACAGTCAGCGATGAAGCGACCCACGACCTTGGCGCCGATCCAAACCAGCTGGTCGCCATCACAGTGGGACCCGCTTCGACGTCGACCAATACCGCGTTCAGCGTACTTCAGACTTCCGTAGCGGGCGAACGGCTCGGCGGTGTAGTGTACAAACCATAAAGCTTTGGTGCGGTCATGCCACGACAGGCTACTTGATGGCTCTGACGCTGATCGATATGCTGCCGGAAAAACGCGACGCCATATTTTCCCGCGCTGATGACTATGCCAACAACCGACTGGTGTGTGGCGTTCATTTCCCAAGCGATGTGCAAGCGAGCAAACTCATTGCTTATTCGGTTCATGCGGTCATGGGAATCAATCCTCAATACCGAAGCGAGCTTGCTGCGGCCAGTGCCGAGTTGCGACGGGCTCTGGGTCTTTCAGCTATCGGTCATTAGCAGTTTCGAAAAAGTGCCGGCAATAGAGTTGTTGTCACCTTATTGAAATACCCGCCGATTACTCTGCGTGCTCCGGTCGGACACCGTTGTGCCCGATGTCCTATGGCACTTGGAAATTCAATACATGAAACACAAACAGGTCTTTTCGGTCTGCTGTCTGACAGTGGCGCTTGCAGCTTGCTCGGGTGGTGGCGATGGCTCCACGTTGAGCAGCTTCTCTGGTGTGGTCGCTACCGGTGTGCCTGTGGTTGGCGTCGCCGTAACCGCCACCGATGCCAATGGCACAAAGGTGACATCGGCTCCGACAGATGCGAGCGGCAACTACACGATCAATGCCCAGACGCTCCTGGCCCCCTTCGTGTTGACCGCTTCGTTTACCGAGATTGATGGCAGCCCGGGTGTCTTGTCTGCGGTTACCAATGGTACTGGTACGGTGCGCGCCAATCTGACTCCGGTGACTTCGCTGATTGCCCAGCGTGTGTTTGGTTCAGCGCTGACCAGCATCCCGACTGCAACGCAGATCAGCGCCAAGGCCACCACCGCCGGCATTCAGCAGGCCACCACCGATGTAACGGGCGCTTTGGCCCCGTTGCTGGCTGCCTTAAACGTTCCGTCTTCGGCTTCCACTGATCCGGTTGCCAGCGTTTTGAAGGCCAACCCTGCGGACCCGATGGACGCCCTGGTGGAGGTAACGCGCATTCATGTCCGCAACGGCACCGTGGGTGTTGGTTTTGGTAACAACAAGGTGCTTATGAGTATTCCGGCGGCAGGCGCGGTTGATGCATCGACCAAACTGTCTGCCAATGCATTGACATCGGTGCAATCGCTGCTTACAGGTTCAACCGTTACGCCGATCAGGCAGGTCATTGTTGTAGTCGCCGAAAATCAGAGTTTTGACAGCATCTTTGGGGCCTACCAACCCAAGTCAGGCAACACGGTCAGAAATCTCCTGTCCAAAGGGATCATCAATGCCGATGGCAGCCCCGGCCCCAACTTCTCTTTGGCAGCGCAAAAGCAGGCCAGTGGCGGCACGACCTATTCGGTGAACCCGACGCGCACCAGTGCCTACGCCACTCTGCCGCAACCACTGCAAACCGGGATTTTTGGCAGTAACTTGCAGACCGTCGGAACCAGCCCCGATCCCCGGTTCCCGGCAACTTTGCCCAATGGGCCGTTCCAGATCAGCAAGTATGCGCCCTACGCGGTGACGCCAGCCGCCAACACACTTCCCGCCATCGTCGCCGCCACCACGGCGACCTTTACCGGGGATCCGGTACACCGGTTCTTCCAGATGTGGCAGCAAACCGGCGGCACCAATGCGGTACTGGACCTCCTTACCTGGGTTGCTACGACAACCGGACAAGGCGTGGATACGATCAAAGACGGTGGTGGTTCCGGGAACATCACGCCGCCCATTTCGGCCACCAATCCTAACCAGGGTGGCGAGGTCATGGGCTTCTACAACATGAACACCGGTGATGCTCCCCTGTTCAAGAATTTGGCCGATACCTACGCCATCAGCGACAACTTCCACCAGGCGATCATGGGTGGTACCGGCATGAACTTCTTTGCGCTTGGCACTGGCGACTCACCGGTTTACAACACAAATGGCACCTTGGCTGCGCCACCTGCCAACCAGATTGAAAATCCCAATCCGGTGACTGGTACGGCAAATTTCTATACCAAAGACGGTTACCAGGGTGGCTCGTACGTGAATTGTTCAGACTCCACACAACCGGGCGTGAGCGCCATTGTTGCGGCGCTGTCGTCGGCCGGAAGAACGAGCAACTGTGCCAGTGGTGCCTACTACCTCGTGAATAACTATGCGACTCCCTACGCTATCGACGGTACGGCCGCAGCTTTGGGCGCAAACAACTACGTTTATCCACCGCAATCGGTACCGACCATCGGGGAAGCCCTGTCAGCAAGAAGTGTCACCTGGAAATGGTACCTGGGTGGGCGCGACGATGCCGATGTCACGGGCGACCTGTTGTATCCCTTGATACTGGCGCAGGTGAGTGCGAATCCAGCCCTTGCTGGCGCGCCCGCCGCGACCATCAACGCCGTGGCTTTGTCCACCATGCGGCCACTGGTCATGAATACGATCGGCGACCCACATCTGGCGTCCAAGAATGTGATGACCACTGCCAGCCTCAAGAGCAATCTGGTCGGACTTGCGACTTTGTACAACGACGTCAAGAACGGGACACTGCCAGCGGTTTCGTTTGTCGTGCCCAAGAATCTGGACTCGGGTCACCCCGGGAATTCTTCACCTGCGCTGACGGAAATTTTTCTGAATGATCTGATCGCCAAGGTGAAAGCGTCGGGTCAGTGGAGCAGCACGGCCATCATCGTTACGACCGACGAAGGCGGTGGCTATTTTGACAGTGGCACCATTCAGATGCTCGACTTTTTTGGCGATGGCCCGCGCATTCCGATGCTGGTGATTTCGCCCTATGCCAGAACCGGCTATGTGGACCACGTGTACCACGACCACAGCTCGATCCTGAAGTTCATCGAGAGAAACTGGCGTTTGAGTCCGCTGTCCAATCGAAGCCGTGACCGCTTGCCAAACCCGGTAGCTACGGTGAGCGACGCCTATATGCCGGTCAATGGCCCAGCCATTGGCGATTTGATGACATTGTTTGCGTTCTAAAAAGTCGTCGCCCTTTCCCTACCGCGCACCGCATATCTTTTTGAGCACCAAGGAGTAGTTTCTATGTTTTCCAGCGGCAAGTTATTGCGTCCCTCCGTGGTGGCCACATGCGCTATTGCGCTGGGATGGATGCAACTCTCCGTCGCAGCGGACCAAACTGTGGTTGGGTCAGGCAACGCAAGGGCAATGAAGCTTGCCAAGAGTTCCCCGCTTGTCACTTCTTCGATGCAATTGCTGAAGTTCAACCTGGTTGATATTCCATCCGTCCCTGTACGCACTGATTTGGCTGAGTTGATGGATCAAGATATGGCCTGTATCAAGTCACGGGCGAACATGACTTCAGACGACAAAGCGAGGCTGCTGGTTGAATTGGATCAAGCTGGGCTGATTGATCACTCAGAGGCCGCACGCATTCAAGGTGGTTTGATGGCCGGTATTTTTCCGCCCGTTGTTGAAGAGGGTACAAAATGCCCCAAGATGCCCCAGGCGTTTTATTCGGCGCCGGGGGGTGCTACAGGCGGCCATCACTCCGAGCCCGGTGGACTGCCAGTGCATGAAGCTTTTAACGACTTGAGTTCCATCTCATTTGCACTCAACTACAAGAAGATCTACGGCAATTTGGGTAAAGATGGATTGCCGCGCGCGGTTCTCAAGGGGCAAAAACCCAGCGACCAGAAAGACGCCTTCCTGATTGACAGTACCGTGGTTTTCGGTGCCCCCGTTTGGCATGACTGGGCCAAGACAATGGTCTTTCAATGGAATGCTGACGGTACCGAGTTTGTGGAATTGAACTTCGGTGGCAACGGCAAGACCGATAACAACGGAGCAGCGGGGGACTCCAAGACCGGGGCTCATCACATCATTGGTATTGCTGAAGCATTAAAGCGTGACATGCCCGCAGATTTTGTGATCGCAGTCGCCTCAGCTCACTCGTATCCTACCTACGGCAATGAATACAAGGTGGTGAACTGGATCCGCACGGCTGCGATCCTGGCACAAGTGGATCCCTATGCCAAAGGTGTATTGCAAAAGGACGCCAAAGGTAACCCTAGACTTGCTGCGGTGAGAAAGCTAGGGGACATTGATTTGACGTCGGCAGATGATCCGGTTGAAAACACACTGATTGAGTACGTGCTTCACAACCTCTCGGACGCGGACTATGTAATTACGGGGCCCGCGGCCAAAACCGTGAAGAACGTACTGGCCAAACTTGCGCCCGAGTATGGTTATAGCGAGAAGGATTCTGAGTACTTGTTCAAATTCAGACATACCGCACTTGCCTACTTGTCCGCTGAACGCCTTCACATTGTGTACAGCAATGGTGGCTTGAGTGCAGTCCGCGCGGAACTCAATAAGCTCAAGAAACTCAAGTTGATTTAGTCGAAGATTGCCTTTGGTCTTAGGTCGCGAAGCACGCCTCAATGTCTTACAGAAACCCTGGGGCTCAAGTTAAGCAAGTCGGCAAATAGAGTGTGGGTGGCTTTATCATGACATCCGAGTTTGTACCGAATACGCGACCGCGGCCAGGCCGGGAGCCACGGTTTGTCAGCCAACTGACCCACAGCACATTTGCCATCGTGCTTGCTGGCGGTCGTGGCAGCCGGCTGCATCAGTTGACCGACTGGCGTGCAAAGCCAGCTGTTCCATTTGGCGGGAAGTTTCGCATTATTGATTTCACGCTTTCGAACTGCGTGAACTCCGGAGTTCGTCGCATCGGGGTTGCCACTCAATACAGGGCGCAAAGCCTGATACGACACCTGCAACTGGGATGGAGCTTCCTTGACGGACGACTCGGTGAATTCATTCAGATCATGCCCGCACAACAGCAACTTGACTCGTGCCAGTGGTACAGCGGCACTGCCGACGCGGTCTATCAGAACTTGCGAGAAATCCGTCACTCCAATGCCGATTACGTATTGGTTCTTGCCGGTGACCACGTTTACCGCATGGACTATGGACGAGTCATCGCCGCCCATGTGGAGCGCGGTGCAGATATGACCGTTGTATGCATCGAAGTCCCGATCGAGAAAGCGAAAGACTTTGGAGTGATGTCGGTTGATTCCGAACAGTGTGTGGCCAGTTTTGAGGAAAAGCCATTGGCGCCGCAACACATCCCGGAGCGACCCGATACGGCGCTGGCGAGCATGGGTATCTATGTGTTTAACACGCGTTTTCTGTTTGAACAACTTCACAGAGACGCCTTTGACATGAAGTCGAGCCATGACTTTGGCAAGGATGTGATTCCCTACTGTGTCAAGCGCCACCGCTGCTTCGCCCACCGTTTTTGCGACAGTCATGTAGGCGACGCGGGAAAGCCGCCCTACTGGCGTGATGTTGGAACGCTGGACGCCTATTGGGAAGCCAATATGGACCTCGTGCATATAACGCCGCAGTTGAATCTGTACGACGCGAGTTGGCCAATTTGGACCTGGCAGCCGCAGACGCCGCCGGCAAAATTTGTTTTCGACGATGACACCCGGCGCGGAATTGCCGTTGACTCTGTGGTTTCAGGCGGCTGCATCATCAGTGGCTCAACCATTCGCCGCACCATGCTGTTTTCCGGGGTGAATGTGCACGACCACGCGCTGGTCGAGGATTCGATCATCTTACCCAGCGTGCAGATTGGTCGCAACTGCATATTGAAGAAGTGCATTGTCGACAAACGGTGCGTCATTCCCGACGGCACGCAAATAGGGGTTGACCCGGCTGAGGACCGCAGACGCTTTCACGTGACGGCTTCGGGCACAACGTTGGTCAACAGAACAATGCTTGGTCAGGACTTCAGCCCGACTGCATAGTGGCGGCGAGCTGCGGCGCTCGCCACCTCCCGGATTGCGTTACAGAGGTCGAAACTCAGCCTTTAATGCCGCTAGAAACTCGCCGTCTCCCATTGCCGCCGCGCTGCTCATGCTCGACTTACATCACAGGTTCAGGGCGTTCGTCAGATCACCCATCGCCTTGCCGCCGTTCTTCACCAGCGAGTCGTCACGCAGTTTCAGGCCCGGCAACGTATCCAGACCGAAGGTTCGTGTCATGAGACGCAGCACTGAAGCGGTGTCGTACTGGGTGTGATCCACCGTACCCTTCTTGGCAAACGGCGAAATAATGATGGCCGGAATACGGGTGCCTGGCCCAACCCAGTCGCCCTTGGGCGGAGTCGCGTGATCCCAGGCACCACCGTTTTCGTCATAGGTGATCACGATGACCATGTTCTTGTATTGGGGGCTTGCCTGCAGCTTGGCCACCAGATCGGTGATCTTCTTGTCGCCATCGTTCAAATTGGCGTAACCCGGATGCTGGTTGTAAACCCCCTCAGGCTTGTAGAACGATACAGCAGGCAGCGCTCCAGCCGCAGCGTCCTTGACGAGGTCGTTGTAATCCTGCAAGTGAGCAGCGCGGTAAGCCGCGTTGGCGTTGGGATCGAGCTTGGCAAAGTAGTTGAACGGCTGGTGATGTGGTTGGAAATCCAGCGCGCCGGTGCTCGCAACGCCGTTTGAATCACCCGCGTAGATTACCGTGCGCGTGGCTGAGGGATCCTGTTGTCCATCGGAGCTGGCTGCTGTCCAGGCACCCGCGTACCACTTCCAGCCTACGTTCTTCTTGTCGAGCAAGTCGCCGATGGTGGTGGCAGTCTGCACCGGCAATGTGGTCGCCTTTGATGGGTCAGCCAACTTCATGTCGCTCAAGGCCAGTGGCGTGTTGCCGCTGGGCTGATACGGTGGCTGCATCGTGTTGATCGCGTAAAACTTGTTGTCGCCTGCGTAGTTCTTCGGCGTCAGGTTGCCGCTGAGCGCGAAAGTTGGCTTGCCATCCATGGCGGAGGCAGGACTTGTCGATGACGTCGTCAAGTTAAAAGTGAAGTTGCCCTTGGCATCCTTGTCGACCGCCGCAACGGTCGGCTTCGCGGCTGCGGTATCGGCGTTGGCATACTCGGGCGCGCACGCGCAGATCAGGTACTGGTGATTCAGGAAGGAGCCGCCGTATGCAGCCTGGAAGAAGTTGTCTGCCAGCACGTTGTCCTTGGCGAGCTTGTACAAGCCCGAGGCGCTGTAGTCGAAATAGCCCATGACCAGACCACCCGAATCGGCCCAGGCGGCAAAAGCGTCATTGACTCCGCCGTTGATCTGCATCTGGTTTTCGAAGAAGCGGTGATACATGTCGCGGGTGACGCTTGTCGCGTCCAGTGTGACACCCGCGCTTGCCTGGAAAGCAGTGGCGATATTGAACGGTGCATTGGCCAGATTCATGCTCTGGGCCTGGGTGACCACTTTGGTCTGCCCGGCCGCAGTCACTCCACCCCAGGTCGGCGGCAGCGTGTTCAGCAAAGCGCCATTTCGATCTCTTTGCGCTGCGAATGTCTTGAGCTTGCCGGTACTGTCGAAAAGACCATCGGCACCCGGGAAATTGCCAAACAAGTTGTCGAACGAGCGGTTTTCGGCGTAGATCACCACCACGTTCTTTACATTGTTTTGCAAGTTGGCGGTGAGCTGATCGGTCTGGCTCAGCGGGACAGTGTTGGAGCCGCCGCATGCAGTGAGTGAGCAGGCTGTAGCGATCACGGTCAACGCGAAGACGGAACGGGTGAGAACGGAGCGGCGGTTGTGCATGAAGGGACCTCGTGTTTCGTGACAGAAATGGAAATGAAAAAGTGAACCTTCGGGATCGTCACACGAGAAGATGACCAATTGATGAATCGATTGACGAATTCATCAAGCCTTCAAATAGACAGCGTACAACCCGCACTATGCGATCAACTTCCTGCCACCTGTCAAACATCCTCGGCGGCTTCTGGCCCATCACGGCCGCCGCTGTGCTGGCGGTTGTGGGATTCGTCAATTGCGGCGGGGGCGGCGCAGCAACTGGCACCCTGAATTCCCAACCGACCAACCCGGTTGGCTTTTATGCCACGCAATACGAAAAGACCCCGACCGTGACGGCGATGACAGCGATGGGGCGGGTTCTGTTTCTCGACACTGCGTTGTCCTCGTCGGGCCGGATGTCGTGTGCCAGCTGTCATGATCCCGCACATGCGATGGGCCCGGCCAACAGCTTGTCCGTGCAACTGGGCGGGCCGCAATTGCAGGATGCCGGCAACCGTGCTGCACCTTCGCTCAAGTACCTGCAGACCTTGCCCGCCTTTACCGAGCACTATTTCGGATCAGAAGGCAACGATAGCGAAGACCAGGGGCCGACTGGTGGATTGACATGGGACGGTCGCTTCATCCAACCTCACGAACAGGCCAAAGCCCCTTTGCTGTCGCCAGTGGAAATGGCCAATGCCGACAGCCGCGACGTGGTCGCCAAGCTCCGGGATTCACCGTCAGCGGCCCAGTTTCGTCAGACCTATGGGGATCATGTGCTGGATGCTGGCAACGAGCAACTTGCCTGGAATGGGCTCTTGCTGGCGCTCGAAGTGTTCCAGCAAAGTCCCGCAGACTTTTACCCTTACAGCAGTAAGTACGATGCATGGTTGCGCAAGCAAGTCGCGCTGAGTGGCAGTGAGCAGCGCGGGCTCGCTCTGTTCAACGACCCCAAACGTGGCAACTGCGCTCAGTGCCACGTCAGCGCTATCCAGTCTGGCGCGTTTCCACAGTTCACTGATTACGGCCTGATAGCGCTGGGCGTGCCGCGCAACGCTGCCATCCCGAGCAATGCCAATCCAGCAAATGTCGATTTGGGGCTATGCGGGCCACTGCGCACCGATCTGCAGAGCCACCCAGAATATTGCGGCCGCTTCAAGACACCGACACTGCGCAACGTCGCAGTCAAGAAGAGCTACTTCCACAACGGCGTTCTGCACCGCCTGGAGGATGTCATCCGGTTCTATTCTGAGCGTGATGTCCATCCTGAGAAGTTCTATCCGCGCAAAGCCGATGGCAGTGTCGACAAATTCAACGACCTGCCAGCTGCCTATCGTGGCAATCTGGGCACGACGGCGCCTTTCGATCAACCCGAGCGCAGTCAGCCGCTGTTCACAGGCGCAGAAATTGCCGACCTGCTTGCGTTTTTGAGTACCTTGACGGACGGCTACACAACCCCGTGAATAGCGCAGCAGCGCGCCACAGTTCGGCGGTGCGCTTCTGAGGCCTGGCGCGTGCTGCTGCGCTGGGGTCCCGATTACACTTGCGCGCGCTGAACCGTGGCAGCGTCCAAGGGGTCATAGCGCTGCCCACGCAGCAAGGCGATCGGCGATTTCCAATAGATGGCGATGTTGTGGAACGGGTCCGTGAGAATCTTGGTGGCCCAGGCCAGACCCCAGGTGGGGCCGCGCAAAAAGAACAGGTGCACGGTACGA
>CAIVLG010000146.1 GCA_903906695.1 uncultured beta proteobacterium
CCTCTGGCGTCACGTGCTGCCCAACATGATCGCACCCCTGATCGTGCAAGCCACCTTCGTCGCCGCCTCTGCCGTGCTGATCGAGGCCTCGCTGTCCTTCCTCGGTGTCGGCGTGCCGGCGCAGACACCGAGCTGGGGCAACATGATGGCCGAGGGTCGCAATTTTGTGGCGGTAGCTTTCCACATCATCCTGTATCCGGGACTGTTGTTGGCGGCAACCGTACTGGCCATCAACATGCTGGGCGACGGCCTGCGCGACGCACTCGACCCACGACTGGCAAGGCAGTTATGAGTGCCCTCACGACGACATCCAACGCCCCCTTGCTCGAGGTCGAAAACCTGCGCACTTACTTCGATACGCTGTCGGGCACGGTGCGCTCGGTCGACGCTGTCTCCTTCAGCGTCCAGGCTGGCCAGACGCTGGGCATCGTCGGCGAATCGGGTTGCGGCAAGAGCGTGACAGCGCTGTCCATCCTGCGTCTGGTGCCGCAGCCACCGGGACGGCATCAGGGCGCCGTGCGCTACCGTGGCAGCGATCTGCTCAAGCTCACGGAAGGCCAGATGCGCCAGATTCGGGGTGACCGCATCTCGATGATCTTCCAGGAGCCCATGACCTCGCTCAATCCGGTGCTGACCGTAGGCCGGCAGATCGCCGAAACCGTGCAACTGCACCAGAAAGCCAGCCGCGCCGAGGCCATAAAGCGCGCCGTCGCCATGCTGCGCCTGGTGCAAATCCCGGAGGCCGAGCGGCGCGTCAACGAATACCCGCACCAGCTCTCGGGTGGCATGCGCCAGCGTGTGATGATCGCGCTGGCACTGGCCTGCAACCCCGAGTTGCTGATTGCCGATGAGCCGACAACGGCTCTGGACGTGACGATCCAGGCGCAAATCCTGGACCTGATCAAGCGCCTGCAGCAGGAGCTCGGCATGGGCGTGATCCTGATCACGCACGACCTGGGCGTGGTGGCCGAAAGTTGCGACCGCGTTCTCGTGATGTACGCGGGCCGCAAGGTCGAAGAGGCCGATGTACTGGAACTGTTTGAGCGCCCGCTGCATCCCTATACCCGCGCATTGATGGCCTCGATGCCGGCGATGAACAGCAGCAGTACCCGACTGGCCGAGATTCCCGGCATGGTGCCGGCGCTATCGGAACTGGGTCGTGGCTGCGCCTTTGCAGCGCGCTGCACCTATGTCAACACGCGTTGCCAAATGGAGCGCCCGGCATTGACAACACCAGCTGAAGGCCACCAGGTTGCCTGCTTTGCGGTCGAAGAAAGCCGGATTGACAGCGCGGAGCTTATTGATGGTTCGTAAATTCATGACGCTGCTCAATAACAACGGATGCAGTTTTGTCATTGCGGGCTTGACCCGCAATCCATGGATGCCGGATCATGTCCGGCATGACTGCGTGTGCCTTTGTACGCGTCATGTTTTCTGGAAAGCTCAGTAGCCAATGAGCGCGACTATGACCCTCGCCCTGCTTGAAGTGCGCGATCTGCGCAAGTACTACACATCGCCGCACAGCTGGTTCAGCCCGCCCAGGCCGCCGATTCAGGCGGTGGATGGCGTCTCGTTCAGCGTGGCGCGCGGCGAGACGCTTTCCCTGGTCGGTGAGTCGGGCTGCGGCAAGACGACCACCGCCAAGTCGGTGTTGCGTCTGGTCGAGCCGACTTCCGGCTCTGTCAAGCTCGAAGGTGAGGAACTGCTGACGCTGGACAGCGAACAGATGCGTCTGCGCCGGCACCAGATGCAGATCATTTTCCAGGACCCTTATGCCTCGCTCAATCCGCGCATGACGGCGGGCGACATCGTGGCCGAGCCGCTGCGCAACTTTGGTGAGGCCAGTGGCGCACAGCGGACCGAGCGCGTGCAGTGGTTGTTCTCCAAGGTCGGCCTGCGGCCCGAAGCCGCAAGCAAATACCCGCACGAATTCTCGGGCGGGCAGCGACAGCGCCTGGGCATTGCGCGCGCGCTGGCGCTGCAACCCAAACTGATCGTCTGCGACGAGCCGGTCTCGGCGCTGGATGTGTCGGTGCAGGCGCAGGTGGTCAACCTGTTGATGGACCTGCAGATTGAATTCGGAATGGCCTATCTTTTCGTTGCGCACGACCTGGCCGTGGTGCGTCACATCAGTCACCGTGTGGCCGTGATGTACCTGGGCCACATCGTTGAGGTCGCCGACCGCGACACGCTGTTTTCAAAGCCGCTGCATCCCTACACCGAGATTCTGCTAGCCGCAGTGCCGGTCCCCAATCCGCGCGTCCGCCCGAAGCGCGTGCTGCTGCAGGGCGACCCGCCAAGCCCCGCGGATCCACCGCCGGGTTGCCGCTTTCACACCCGCTGCCCGCTGGCCCAGACCGCTTGCCGCGAACAGACGCCGACGCTGACACAACGCGCCGCCAACAACCAGGGCGGCCATTGGGTCGCCTGCCACTTCCGCTGAAAGGACTCCTGATGAATACTCCCCAACATTACGACCTGCTGCTTCGTGGCGGTACCGTCATCGACGGCACCAAGGCACCGCGCTTCGAGGCCGACGTTGGCATCACTGCGGGCGTCATCGTCGCCATTGGTGACCTCGCGGGACATAGCGCCGACGAGGTGATCAACGCCACCGGCCGCATCGTGGCACCGGGCTTCATCGACTCGCACACGCACGACGATCAGGCTGTGATCTCGCAGTCCGACATGAGTTTCAAGGTGTCGCAGGGCGTGACCACGGTGATCGCCGGCAACTGCGGCATCAGCGCGGCGCCGCTGCGGCCCGACATGGAACTGCCGATGCCACTGAACCTGATCGAGGCCCCGCCGGAAGGCCGCTTCACCACCTTCGCCGCCTACCTCGAGGCGCTGCGCCAGACACCATCGAGCGTCAACATCGCCGCCATGGTGGGTCACACCACATTGCGCGCAGTCACCATGTCATCACTTGATCGCGAGGCCAACGCCGAGGAGATTGCTGCCATGCAGGCACTGGTCGAAGAAGCCCTGCAAGCCGGCGCAGTCGGCCTGTCCACCGGCACCTTCTACCCGCCAGCCGTGAAGGCGACAACCGAGGAGATCATTGCGGTCGGCCGCCCGCTCACCAAGCACAAAGCCTTGTACGTGACCCATATGCGCGACGAGGCGGCCCACGTGATGGGCTCGCTGGAAGAGACTTTCCGCATCGGGCGCGAGCTCAATATCCCGGTGGTCGTCTCGCACCACAAGGTGCAGAACCACGCCAATTTCGGCCGCTCCAAGGTCACGCTGCCATTCATTCAGGAGACCATGAAGCGGCAGTGTGTCGGGCTCGACTGCTACCCCTACACGGCCGGCTCCACCATGATACGCACCGACCGCGGCATGCTCGACGGGCGCGTGCTGATCGCCTCCAGTGTGCCGCACCCCGAATGCGCCGGGCGCGACCTGGACGACATTGCCAAGGAATGGGGTCTGTCCAAGGACGAGGCAGCGCGAAAGCTGCAGCCGGGCAGCGCAATCTATTTCCTGATGGACGAGAACGACGTGCAGCGCATTCTGGCTTTTGATGAGACCATGATAGGCTCCGACGGCATCCCGGTCGGCGAGAGCCCGCACCCGCGTCTGTGGGGTACTTTCCCGCGCGTGCTGGGCCACTACAGCCGTGACGTCGGACTCTTTCCGCTGGAGACGGCAGTCTGGAAGATGACGGGACTGACGGCACGCAACTTCGGCCTGCACGGTCGCAGCACGCTCAAGGTGGGTCATCATGCCGATGTGGTGGTGTTCGATGCTGCCAGCATCCGTGACGCTGCCACCTACGAGAAACCGGTGCAGGCGGCCGAAGGAATCGATGCTGTGATCGTCAACGGTGTCGTGGCATGGCGAAACGGCAAACACTGCGGTGCGCGCAGCGGGCAGGTCCTTACCCGGACGTCGACCGCCTGAAGCCTGCCTCTTGGCGCGAGCGCCGCATCCTCAACCACGGCTTTGAAAGCTCAAAGACCTGCAATGAAGTTGAGTTTCGGGGCCCGCAAAGACAGACTGCCAGCGACCGGCCCATGGTTGAAGACTTTGGTGTGTCCTTGACTGTCATCCGACCCTGAGGAAATCGGGACTTTCGCAGCAGTGCTTTCTCAATCGTGAGTGCTCGCGCACTCCTGCACTTCTTGTTCCGACATCTGATTGTGCTTCTGAAGCGGATCGCCCAATGCTTTCAAACGAAGCAAGTTGCGCACCCGCCGCCACAACTCGATCCGGCCGACGGGCTTGGTTAAAAAGTCCTCGGCTCCGGCATCAAGGCCGGCCAGACGTGCACTGTGGTCGCTGTGCGCCGTCACCAGGATGATAGGAATGTTGGAGGTGGCGGCGCTGGCCTTGAGTGTGCGTGCCACCTCATAGCCGTCCATGCCCGGCATCATGACGTCAAGCAGGATCAAATCCACAGGGCGCATGGCAATGAAGGCCAGTGCCTCTTCGCCGCTGGCGACACTCGCCGTGGCATACCCTTCGGGCCGCAACATCGTTTCGAGCAGCTTGCGGTTAAACGGTTCGTCGTCGACGATGAGGATGGTGGCAGCGGGAATCACCGCAGCGGGGTCTGCCGCGCTGGAACCGATGGCAGAAGCGATAGTCATGTCAGGCTTGCTTGACGGCCAATAGCCTGTCTATCGTCGCATACAGCTCCTGATACTGTATGGGCTTGGCGATATAGGCGTCGCAACCGGCAGCCATGGCTTTGGCCTGGTCTTCCTTCATTGCCAGCGCTGTCAGTGCAACGACCGGAATGTTGGCGGTGATCGGACTGTGCTTGAGCCGTGTTGTCGCCGCCAAGCCGTCCATGCCGGGCAACTGAAGGTCCATCAGGATCAGGTCAGGATGATCGCTCAGGGCCAGCGCCAGACCAGTTTCGGCATCGATGGCCTGTAATACCTCATGACCAACTCGCGCCAACAACATGACGGTCAACTTCATGTTCGTCGGATTGTCTTCAATGATCAGAATCTTGGCCATCAGATGCAACTTTCAATCGGGCGTTATAGGGGGTTCCAGTGCGCGCCTGACTTCGGCCATGAAACGTTGCTTGTCGAATCCGGCTTTCTCGACAATGCGTACAAGGTTGCCCGCTTGCCGGTTCAGTGCGACGCGGTCCTGCGGCGTGATCTGCTTGGCCGTGACAACCAGAACCGGGATGCGCGCTGTATCGACGTCCCGTTGAAGTGCATCAACGACGTCAAAACCACTGACCTCGGGCATCATCAGGTCGAGCAGGATCAGGTCCGGATGCAGCTGTCGGGCCAGGGCGATCGCCTCGCTGCCTCCATAAGCCCGCACCACGGCGTAGGCTGGCGCTGGCAAGAAGGTGGCAATCAAGTCGACTGCTTTGGGGTCGTCATCGACGATCAACACCGTGTGGGTGTGCTGCGGGACTGGCTGCAGACCCATATGCTGCAAGGAGTCCTTGAGCTGGGCGCGGCTGACGGGCTTTTGCAAGACGGCCGCAGCGCCCCTGCCCAATGCCATATCTCGGTAGTCCGTGGCAGCCACTACCACCACCGGCACGCTCGACAGCGCGTCATTGCCGCCTATTCGCCGGAGAAATTCCCAGCCATCGATGCCCGGCAATTCGATCGCCAGGGTGATCAGATTGAGGGTTTGCTGTGGTGCCAACAGCAGCGCAGCCTCGGCGCTGGCTGCGCGCAAGACTCTAAAACCCTCGGCCTCAAGCAGTAGTCGAAGTAGCTCAGCTGCCTTGTCGTCCTGCTCAACCATCAGCACGACGCGTCCGTCCGGCGCCGCTGCCTCGCCAGATATCAAAGGCAGCGCGGTGCCGGCCTCACCAGCTTGGCGTAGTGGCAACCAGGCGGCAAAGATCGACCCTTCGCCTTCTGCACTGGCCACGGCGACGGTGCCACCATGGAGTTCCGCCAGCTGTTTGACCATCGCAAGGCCAAGTCCGGTGCCGCCGAACTTGCGCGCCAGGCTGCTGTCGATC
>CAIVLG010000147.1 GCA_903906695.1 uncultured beta proteobacterium
TACCGCTACTACCTCACGCGCTTGGGCCGCAGCGCCATCGCTGCCGCTGGCTCTTTGACCCGCTTCAACATAGTTCCAGCCATGGCTGCAACACTTTGAAGTCTTCTCAGAAAATGCGAAGACATAACTTGTTAGAGACTAGAACCATCTCCATCGCGGAGCACACCCGCTACTATCCCTACTATTCTTCGTCTTCGGCGTCATCTTCACTCTTCACCACAGGAGGAGGCATCCTGTTAACACCAGCAATAGCCATTGCAATAAAAACCACATAGGCGTAGATCGCTACTGCAAGCACCCCAAAGATCACCACATATGGAAATATTACTGCTATACAAGCCCATATAAGAATCCTTGCGGCACGACGAATAATCACCGCTGATTCCTGTGACCACTTTGGCCCCCACCACTTCGTCGTGCATTCGTCCGGTGTTCTGACTATCCAGCCAATAGCCTTTTGAACTCGAATATCAATATCCTTAAGTAGATTTTTCCCCTTTGGCAGCAAGGTCTTGCAAAAGGGAACTTCCACACCATCATGCCACCACTCTTTTTTGCCGCTCACCCATTCAACGGCTGGGCCATCTTCACGGTGCTTCTTGCCGTGTCGATACCAGAATTTGCTACCATCTGCCTGTTCAAGAGCAGGGCCATCCTCGCGGTGTTGCCTGCCATTCAAGTACCACTCTTTGTAACCGTCAATATCCTCTATCGCTGGCCCCCTTACGCGGTGTCTCTTGCCGTTAAGATACCACGCCCTGTACCCGTCAATCTTCACAACGGCGGGGCCATTCTCTCGGTGTAATTTACCGTCAATCCACCATTCGCAATTGCCATCAGAGAATTCCTTTGCGGGCCCGTCTTCACGATGGAATTTACCATTGAGACGCCAAAGCCTGTCACCATTTGCATATTCAGTGGGTCCGGGTTTACTTTCGTGGCTTGCTATTGGCTCGGCACTAACCTCAGTATCAAAAAATCGAGGTGCCGGATCAAAGAAATGACCCTCTGATGTTGGTGTGCGTGTTACCAACCGGGCCGGGGTGGATTTCACTGACGGTGTCAAGGTCATTGCCTGCTGCTGATCTTGACTTTGAGCCTGCGCGTCCACGAAATTCTCAATCAGTGTGCTGAGCGTAGCGTCAGGCTCAGGTCTGGACGAAGGCTGGGACTGTTTGGTCTGTGGGAACCAAGTTTGCTGCTCTACATCTTCTTTTGCTTCCATTTCAAGTCTTTGGTTGAGGTTGGCGCAATCTTCAAAGCGGCTCAGTCTTCTGTCGGCAAGATGGCTTCGCGCTGCGGATACTGGGAATGCAAGATTTCGCGCGCCATTTCAAAAATCTCAAGAAGGGTGATGCTGGTTCCGAGCAGTGCAGCGAGTTGAATGCTGATTTCGCCAATGTAGATTACTTCCTTTTGTTGCCGTGGCGCGAGCATGGTTGTGGGATCCGTGCCGTCGGGCAAGACGATTCCCGGCACCGAGAACCATTCAAAATCAATCGGCTCGGCAGCCAAAGTGACGTTGTCCCAAGTGAGCGAATCGTTGACGCAATCCAGCGCGTGATATTTGAGCACCGTGTTCGTCAGTTGCACGGCGAAGTCGCGCACAAATCCATCAGGTTCCTTTGACCAACCACACATCGCTGCGGTTTCCGCAATTGCGTCGATGCGTTTGGCATCGTTGAAATACGCAAGGTCTGCAACCCGGTACGGAACCATCGTCTGCGTGTATTGCTGCACCGCAAATAGGGGCGTGCCATCTCTGAACGCAAGTGTCTTGCAACCGCTGATGTGCTCAATCAACGATTCCGTTAGTCCAACGTAACCTGCCACACGTGCGGTACGCAACCCATGACTTGCGAGCCAATCGGATACCTTGAGTTCACGCTCGGCATCGCGCTTGTCAAACAAGCCAAAATAGAGCTGGTCGTCCTTGGGGGACTGCAAAAAATAGGGTGGGCCAAAACTCCAACCGACACCTTTGATGGACCAGGTTTGACCATCGTCCAGTGTGGCAAAGCAAGAGCGGCCATGAATGGGGGTTGTCGACTGGCCCGTGAACTGCGAGCCGTCAGACGGCTGGTGAATTGCGGCCGGGAAAAATAGCCAATCCGGGCATGAGGCCGGGGTAGGAGTGCCGCGTGCAACGGCGATGAACTGCACGATTACAGCCAGCCAAAGGCTGCACGCACTTGAGCTGCTACCACGTTGGATGGCACGCTTGTGCTGTTGGGCACTTCGATATACGGCAGGCCGGAGTTTTTCAGCCAGTCTCGGGCTTTTTCCCCGAGTGAAGCGATGCCTTTGATCGTCCAGCCATCGTTGAGGAGTGCCTGCACATAGCACTCAGCAGCGGGTTGTCCACTGTCAGGATCGTATCTCAAGGGCACCAATGCGTTGCGCATGCTCTTGAATTGCCCCTTCCAGTGTGAATCGTTCAAATCCCGGAGCAATTCTTCTGGGGAAACAGCTTTCTTTTCCTGCACCGCACTGATAAATGCCCGCATATGCAAAACCATACCCGTTATGCTTTGCACTTCGACTTCAGTAGCTGGGTTATCAACGCCCAACAAGCATCGCACTATGCTGGATTTTCGTGTTTCGGTATTGCCAACCAATAACCAAATTGATTTCATGATCTGTTCCCGTGTGCTGAACAATGGCGCAAAGAAAATCTGAACACCTGCCAGTCCGTGATCAAGTCAAACGGGCAAACAATGCTCTGTAGCCGGGGTTTCTTTCGGCTGCCATTTGCATGGCTGCATATTCGCTATGAGCGTAAAGGTGAATGCCAATAGTTGTGCCACTGTTGTTGCGCAATTCAACGTAGTAGTTTTTTGGATTTGCCATTTCAGTGATCTCCAAAGTTACAAGTCAATGAGCCGAAGAAAATCAGTTCGGTGGTATGTGCACAAGCGGACACACAGGCGGTTGATCCAAGCGTCTTTCGTGATGTCGGAAGTAGGCAGCGCGGTTTCCGCCTGACTGCCGGACACTAACTGCCCTATTGCATTCAGGACACCTGAAGTCAAGATTTGGATTGCCGACGCTTAAGGCTACTGCAGGGTCGGCATCTATTTCTTGCCCGTTGAGCGTTGCTGTTTTCAAGATGATTCTTCCAATAATGGAGACAGCCGAGCACCTTCGAAAATGCGCTCGGCATTAGCCGAATGATTACGGCGCACGAGCATCAACCGTTCTTATCACGAATGCCGCAGCTGCTTGTACCAGTCTTGCCGCAGCCTGCCATAGTAGGCGCGCCGATTTTGGCAGTGGCTGTGAAGCCAAGTTTCGTTTGAGTCGGCTGACCCACTTGTGTTTTCGTTTCCATTTTCTCTCTCCTGAAATGAACAAAATAGCCTTGCGGCCGGGGTTTACGGCGATGTCTTGCGGACATCCAACTTGCGGTCCCCGATTGCGCGGGGGTCGAAAGTAACCGTCTGGGTGGAATGCTTCGCTGGTCTGGGTTCCAGGCGTGTGCCAAAGTCTGGCGGCACCCCGAATTTTTCAAGAATGGTTTCACGGGTTTCGCCCGCTTCCAGAAGCTTTGCCGCCGTCATGCGCGCGGCGGCAAAGCGGCACTGGACATCGGACGGTGCCAGCGGATCAGTGGTTTCAACAAACCCCATACCCGGGCACTTGGTGCACCACTCACAGTGATCATGTTTGCCGCATTCAGGGTAGTCACTGAGATGGATACCTTGAAAGCGACTCAGTCGAGTTGCCGGTTGATCAGCGCGAATCCCGTACTTTGAACCTCGCCACAGGTCCGAGAGTAACTCCTCACCAACGTTGCCGACCACGATGGGAAGGGCTACGCAGGTGTAGACATCACCCTCGGGATTAACAGCCAGGGTGCTTCGGCCTGCGCCGCATACCGGCTCATCTTTGGGCCAGGAAATACGGCCAAAGTTGTTGTCAGCGTCTCCAACAAAAGTGGATGAGCCTTTGGTTACAGCCAACGCGACCAGTTCAGCGTGCGATTGAATGTTGAGTTGCATGGGCTCCCGCGCACCGTCGTTGCCCGCAGTCATCTGGATGTCCATCTGAAAATTGGCGTCAACGTCTCGCGCCAGTTGTTCCAGTGCCTGCCAGCCCTGCACGGCCTGGTCCATGACGGCGGCTTTGAGGGATGTGCGGACACCCAGTGCCCGGAGTTTTTTCAGGGCGGCAACGCTGCGCTGATGGGAGCGTGGCACCTTGGTGATGGCATCGTGGATGGCGGGGTTGGCGCTGTAGATGCTGATGCCGACCTGAGTAGGCCAGCAACTGGCGAGTCGAATCAGTGCCTCGTCGTCAAACAAAAGGCCGTTAGTGTAAATGGTGAGTTGCATTCGCTTCTTGCGAATGTGCTCGACGATCTCGAAGAAGTCTTTGCGGACCAGCACCTCACCACCGCTCAGGCACACTTTGAAGACGCCTGCCGTATAGGCGTCATCAATCATGCGCAGGGCTTCTGCGGTGGTCAGTTCGGCGGTGTCGCGTTTGGGTTTTTGTTGCTCACTGTGGGCTGCGCCGGGGTTGAAGCAGTGGACGCATCGCTCGTTGCAGCGGTAGGTCATTTCCCAAAAAAGCGACCACAGGCAGCCTTGTGCCAGTACCCAGTCCTGGAACTCTGCTTCGATCTCTTGGTGGCTGGGGCCGGCCTCAAAAGGCTGCACAGGCAGCCCTGCAAGCGCCGTAGGTTTAGTTACTTGAAGCTCGGGGGGGGGGGCTGACAAGCAAGCTGCTTGCGAGTGTGATAAGGCCTCTTTCGACCAGGGAAGCGACGAAACCTTCCAGATCGTCAGCTACACCAAATTCAAAAGCCCGTTCAGCAAGCGACTCCGATGTAGCGCCTTCCTCGATGTGTGACCATAGGCGCGCAGATTCATCATCGAGCGTGTAAAAATCGCTCGTCCGCTCGTTTATTACGACGCTACGAACGGCAGACTCACCAACGTAGGTTCTGGACGATATCCATGCTGGTATTGAGTAACCTGTCGATAACGGCATCATTAGTAACTTTTCAAATGCTTATCTATTTCCATTTTATGCCGCAATTCCCCAAAATCGGTGCAGGGAGAGGGATATTTTTTTGCAAACTCCGACCGTGGCATTGCAGCACGGTCGGTGCAGACAGCGCGCCACGTCTCCGCTCTGCGCTTTGCGGGTGCTCCCACCATGCCCTCAGCAACACTAAAGCACCAGCATCCGCCATAACCCAAAATTCCCGCGTCCCAAGCACCCAAGTAGCCACCACCGAAAAAGTGCTTGCGGAGAATGGATACTGATAGGCTCTTCAATCACATCGGGAAAAACATCGGCCCGTGGAACAGCCCTCGATCCACGGGGAAACCCTCGACTTGCGCCCTGCCTGGCAGTTCAACCCCAGCTCTGACCGAACGCCGCTTCGCGAGCCGCCAGCAGGATTGCTAGTGTTGCCTTGGCATATCCGATGGCGCGCGGCTGAGGGTCGCACAGTCCCAAATGCTTGGTCAAGTTTTTCACGCTGTACGGGGCCCAGTCAGTCCAAACCATTTTGAAAATGGCGAACGTGTCAAGCATCTTGTTGCTGAAGATTTGGCCCGTCTTTTCCTCAGCGCTTTCAAGGAAAGGGTGATCGAATATTGAATGGTGGAAGAACACTGGGCGGTTTCCTACAAATGCGAGGAATTTCGCCATGGCTTCGGGCAACGGTATGCCTTCAAGTTCGACCATGGCTTGAGTGATCTCAACCAATTCAATGATCTCCTGCTTCAACGGTTGCTCTACCTTGACCAAGGCAGAGAATTCCGATGTGATCGCGCCAGACGGTTCGACAAGAAGGGCAGCGAATTCCAGTATTTCATCAGACTTGGGATACGGCCCTGTCGTTTCAATACCGACGACCGCAAAGGTTTCGCGCATGGCGGCCCACGAGTTGGGAAATTCTGTCACTGGGTCGAAAATGATAGATTCTTCAACAAACGCTGCTTCACGACCCGCGAGCAGAATGACCAGCGCCGCCTTGGTATCATCGATGCATCTGGGCCGCACCTTCGGCGCTCCTACATGCGTTGCCACTGCGTCAAAACCCATGACTTGGACTTGGGGCCAGGTCATGAGAGCGATGAAATCAATGTCATAGACTGATTCGTTGATGGTCTGCCAGGTTTGCACCGCAGCCTTCTTAAGCAAAGGCAAATCAACAAACGCGTTTTTAAAGAACACAGGTCGCGATGCAACAAATGCCAGATAGTCCTTCATCACCTGGACAAGCGGCTGACCTTCTCGCGCAAGTTGTTCCTGCGTAATGCCGATCAACTTCAAGACATCATCTGGTACTGGGTTGGCAACCTTGACCAGTTGGGTGAACTCTGACGTTACAGTTCCTGTTGGATCGACCAGCAGGACAGCGATCTCAACTATTTCGCAAGATTCGGGGTCCGGACCGGCGGTCTTGATGTTGACCACAACAAAGGGCTCGTGCATGGCGTCCCATTCTTTGGCAAATCCAACAGCCGGGCTGAAAATGGCTTCGGTTTCGGTGAAGGTCCAGCCCAACCAATCATCATCGGGTGACTCAGACTGATCTGTAGTGAGCGTATTGGACGTGATGTCGGTCATTTCTATATCAGCCTTTTGGTCGGTTTGGTAACCACGTATCCGGTGCGGTAGTGGTTGCAAACCTTGAGAAACGCCTTGGATGGCGGATTGATTGTCTTGGGCTCATCGGGGGCATCAATGTAAAAGGTACAGGTAGATGCATCCGAGTCTTTAGCGCCAAATTGAACAAGCACAGAAAACGAAGCCTTCGGGTCAACCCATTGCTTTGAGCGAACAAACTTGTGCGCATCGTAGATCCATGCGCAGCATGAGTCACGGGCAGACTCCACCAGATAGCCGTCAATCAGCATAACTTCGGAACCCGATGCCTGAAAGAACCGACTTAAGGCGTGTTTGTTCTTGTCAACGCGGTAGATTGTGCTTTCACAATTGGGCCCGGCCCCACAGAAGTGAACAATTTCAATCTCGTGCTCGCCGTCCTTGTCCCAATCGATGATGTGGGCGCCTACAGGCGGAGCAGAGCTGAGGGCTTGCTCGAAATGACCAATTGAAACCATGGCCCGGTTGGGGGCGGCGCCAAAGAAAACGTCCATCTTCCGCCGATCTTTCTTGGGATAGTGTCGAATCACAACTTTGACTGCGGATCCATCTCGGTTAGTTGCTGACGATACTTCGTCATGCCACTCATCAGGCAAGGTGGAGTCCTCGCAATTGCCAAGCACCGGTGACATTGCGGCCACAACCGTCAGGCAGCAAATCAGACCGTTCTTAAGGCGGCGTAGCAGGAGATTCAAAATCGTGTTCATCTGGGTTCGATTGAGAGAGTTTTTGCATGAGCTAGACAATGTCATGTATTCCTGAACTGTTGTAGTCGTCCTCGCGATGGACGTAGGGTGGTGGCATTTCGTTCTCGATGGTCTGGTATTCGATCAGGACGCCCTTCTCGAACACTAGCCTCAACTCGTATTCATAGATGCTGGCGTAGGGCATGTGCACGTATTTGAGTCGGTTGCCAAAGGGGCAGCGCAGGGTTTGCGTGACCCAGTCGGCAAACACCGGTTGCGCTTGGCCCGGGAACAGGTCGGCGACGCAGCACTGCGGACCGTCAATGAATTGCCCGTTGATATTCAGCAGCAATTGGCCGCTGATACGGGAGAGGAACAGATGATTGTCAATTACCTCCCACTCGGCGACATAACCGCGCCAGCAGCCCGTGTGCTTAACCCGAAACCGGATGCCTTTGTTGCGACGCATGTTCCGCCAGGGACGCAAGGGCTCGCTGTAGAGCTGGTAGTTCTCTTGCTGGAACATCAACCGGTCGGATATTTGTGCCGTCATAAGGTGACCTCAAGTTGTTTCGTTTTCAGAACCAGCCAGCGTCCTGCGCGGCGTCGTATGTAACCAGGACGATCAACACGTATTCGAGGGCCCTGATGCTGCCGGTCAGGATCCACAGAAAGCCGTGCACCCCAAACGCAAGGATGCGATCGCGTCGGTGCCGCGATGGCCATCCAGGCTGCCTGACCGATCCTCTCGTTACCACATCGAGAGAAAGAGTTTGATCGGTTCGCGATCGCAAATGACGAAGCCGTGGTGTTGGTAAAAACGTGCGGCGGCGTCATCTTTGGCATCCACAACGATCCCGGCGCTTCCAACTGCTTGCGCGGCATTGCGCGCACGGCTGATCGCGTCAGCCAGCAACAGTTTTCCGAGACCTTGTCCCTGCATGTCCGCTCGAATCGCCAGCCGCCCCAGTCGAGTGACTGGAATTTGACGAGGATAGCGCTTTGCCAATGCTTGAGGTAAATCCTCGATCAAAACAAAGGCAGATGCCAATGCATAAAAGCCTAAGATGGCGCGGCTACTGATGGCGCCGTAGCCAAGGCTTCGGTAGGTTTGAAGTGCGTCGTCATCATTCGGTATCGCCACGAAGGTGCGCGAGATACCTTTGCTCTGGTGCTGCAATGCAGTTTGCTTAAGCCAACCGTTGAGTAGCTCAACGCCACAGTCAAACCCGATTCGGTCGTGGCTGCCAGTCAATGGTTCCAGTTTGATCATTGCGACGTGCCGTGTAGTCCTTAAGCGCCGCCTTCAATTTCTGGTTGGGCGGCAGCGGATTTTGGAGTGCATTCAAAAACGCCTTTGCGTCCTGCGCGCAAAGTCGAATCAAACGCTCTTGTTCAATGATGCGCTCGGCCTCGCGCAAGGACGTCTGCACGATGAACTGATTGACAGTCGCACCCACCATACCGGCAGCAGTCTCAAGTGTTTCCTGAACAGCAACCGATACACGAGCTGTGATGCGACCACGATCAGGGGAAGCGGCGGTCATGAAATATCCTATGAGTGACTCAAGGAGGCAACTGTAGCATAGGTGGTGCCATTTTGTCACCGCTTATAGGATGTTCAAATGCTCGGTATTCCTTCAGCACTTGGGTAAGCCAACCCGCACCACCCGTCCCGGGTTCATCAGATTCAGCGGGTCCAGCGCACGCTTGATGGCACGCATCATGTCCAGTGCCACTGGCGATTTGTACTTCTCCAACTGCTCGACTTTGAGACTGCCAACGCCGTGCTCGGCCGAGATCGAACCCTGGAACTGCGCGACAGAATCAAACACCAGCGTGTTGACCTGTTTTTCGTGTTCGGACAGGAAGACCGCTGCATCCATGTCCTCGGGTGCCTGCACGTTGTAATGCAGGTTGCCGTCGCCCAGGTGGCCGAAGTTGACCATGCGCACGCCGGGGATCGATTGCTGCAAAAGGGCGTCGGTCTGGCGCACGAAATTGGCGATGCTGGAGATGGGTATAGAAATGTCGTGTTTGATGTTGAGGCCTTCGAGCGGCTGCGCCAGCGGGATGCTCTCGCGGATGTGCCACAACTGATCTGCCTGTGGCAGACTCTCAGCCAGCAGCGCGTCGCTGATGCAGCCCAGCTTGATGGCCGCCTCCAGCAGATTCTCAAACTGTTCCCGCGCATGGGCTTCGGACAGATGATCCGAATGTTCCAGCAGGACGCAGTAGGGCACTTGCTCATAAAGCGGTACGCGCAGTTGCGCGAAGTGTTTGGCAACCAGACTGAGTGAGAATTGACCCATGACCTCGAAACCGGTGAGTCCGGCTCCCAGTCGACGACGTGCCAGATCCAGCAGGCTGATCGCGTCTTGCAGTGACGGCAGCGCGGCCCATGCGGTCAGGCGGGCGGCCGGTAGCGGGTAGAGCTTCACGGTTGCGGCGGTGATGATGCCCAGCGTCCCCTCGGAGCCGATGAAGAGGTCGCGCAGGTCATAGCCGGTGTTGTCCTTGCGCAGGCCCGACAGGCCGTGCCACACCTCGCCCTCCGCGTTGACCACTTCCAGCCCCAGACACAGGTCGCGCGTGTTGCCGTAGCGCAGCACCTGGGTGCCGCCGGCGTTACAGGCCAGGTTGCCGCCGATGGTGCAACTGCCCTCTGCGGCCAGACTGAGCGGAAAGAGCAAGTCAGCTTCCTCGGCGCGTTGCTGGAGATTTTGCAGAATGCAGCCGGCTTCCACCGTCATGGTCAGATTTTCAACATCGATAGAGCGGACCGTGCTCAAGCGCTGCAGGCTCAGGACAATTTGCTGACCGGTATTGTCCGGCGTGCCACCCACGACCAGACCGGTATTGCCACCTTGCGGCACCAGGCTGACGCTGTCTTCCGGGTGCTTGGTGCGATAGGCAGCGCAGGCCTTGACAATCTGCGCCACTTCGTCCGTGGACGCCGGTCGCACGATCGCCAGCGCCTTGCCCCTTGATCGTTGGCGCCAGTCCTGTTCCCAGGCACGCAGATCGCCGTCGGTGTAGACATGGGCGTTGCCCACGATCTGGCGCAGGCTATTCAACAGGGCTTTCATCTCATCAACTCCTTGAGGCCTGGCCATTCAGCCGAAGGCGGACGTGCAGAGCGCAGGCCGTAAACAAGCTGAGGCAAAGCACGATTTCGGCCACCGCCAGGTACGAGCCGGGCGCCCGTTCACTGCTGGCGCGCACCGCGCCCTCGGCGAAATAGAGCCAGACCAGCAGGCTGACCCAGCGGTAGGTGTACATGCGATTCTTCAAGAGGCCGGCCAGCGGCAGGCACAGCGGTAGCACCTTGAGCGCCCACCAGGATCCGCCCGGGCGCAGGGGCGCCAGATAAAGCTCCCAGGACAGGCCCAGCACGATCAGCGCCAGCAAGCTGCCGACGGCAAGCGTTCGGGTAGCGGTGACCAGGGGCGAAGCGATTTTTTGTTCTGTCTGCATTGCAGTGGCATCATAGCGGCCATGAGCCTGCCAACCACACCGCGCGCCACCCCGTATTTGACATGGCGCGAACGTCTTCGAGCCTTTTTCAAGAGTCTCTCGGCCTTTCCCTGGAAGAACACTGCGCTGACCCTGCGCGAGCGTTTTCGTGAAGATCGTCTGGGCTTGACTGCCAGCAGTTTGACTTTCACAACCACCATGGCGCTGGTCCCGTTCATCACCGTGGCGCTGGCCGTTTTCACGGCCTTTCCGATGTTTGCCAAGTTTCAGGACGTGCTGCAGAAGTGGTTGCTGGAAAGCCTGATTCCCAACAACATTGCGCGCCAAGTCATGGGTTATCTGACACAGTTCGCGGGCCAGGCCAGCAAATTGGGGGCAGCCGGCGTAGCCCTTTTGCTGATCACGGCGCTGGCTCTGATCATGACCATAGACCACACGCTCAATGGCATCTGGCGAGTGCGCACACCACGCCCTTTCGGGCAGCGCGTACTGGTTTACTGGGCAGCACTGACACTCGGGCCGCTGCTGCTGGGTATCAGCCTGAGCATCACCTCCTTCGCCATCTCGGCCTCGCAAGGCGTGGTCGGAGTGATGCCGGGCGGTGTGCAACTGCTGCTCGACGGATTGCAGTTTTTTCTGATGGCCTGGGGCATGGCCGCGATGTACCACTACGTGCCCAACACACAGGTAAAGTGGGGGCACGCCTGGATTGGTGGCTTGTTTGTGTCAACCGGGTTTGACGTCGCCAAGCGTCTGCTGAGCCTCTACCTGAGCAAGGTGCCGACCTATTCCGTGGTGTATGGTGCCTTTGCCACGGTACCTATTCTGCTGATCTGGATCTATACGGCCTGGGTCATCGTGCTGCTGGGGGCGGTGATCGCGGCTTATCTGCCCAGCTTGCTCGCCGGGATCGAACGTCGGTCCGGCTTGCACGGGATGCAGTTTCGCCTGGCGCTGGAGACCTTGCGACAGCTTGACCGGGTTCGAGGCACGGGCGAGCGTGGCTTGACAATGGAGCAACTCTGCGCGCTGCTGCGAGTCGATGCACTGCAACTGGAGCCCGTGCTGGAAACCTTAAGTCAGTTGGATTGGAGTGGTCAGCTGCGGGAGGAACTGGCAGGTGAAGCGGCGCGCAATATCCTACTTGCTGATCCCGAAACAACGCCGCTGGCACCGCTGCTCAATGCCTTGTTGCTCAGACACGATGACGCCACCCAGAATTTATGGAACAACGCCAATTGGTCTCGATTGAAGTTGCGCGATGCGCTTTGAAAGAGCCCACCTGGCGAGCGCGTCGGCGGACCACTGACGACTACTTGCTCGCTGTTTCCGTCAGATAGCGCGCCTTGGTTGCCGCGTTGGGCGGATACAGACCCGGCAGGGCTGCACCTTGCTCCACCTGGCTCATGATCCAGTTCTCCAGTCGCTCCTGTTCGGGTGCCAGCAGCAGCATTTCATCCAGCAGGGCAGCCGGAATCAAGACCGCGCCGTCGTCGTCCACCACCACAACGTCATCTGGAAAAACGGCGACGCCACCGCACGCAATCGGTTGCTGCCAACCGACAAAGGTCAGACCGGCCACGGACGGTGGCGCCGCCGCACCACTGCACCAGACCGGCAAGCCGCTGCCCAGCACGCCCGAGACATCACGCACCACGCCGTCGGTCACCAGCGCGGTCACACCGCGCTTGACCATGCGCGTGCACAGAATGTCGCCAAACACACCGGCGTCGGTGACACCCATGGCATCGACTACAGCGACGCAACCGGAGGGCATGTCTTCGATGGCGGCGCGGGTTGAAATCGGCGAGGACCAGGACTCGGGTGTGGCCAGGTCTTCGCGCGCTGGCACAAAGCGCAGCGTGAAAGCGCGCCCGACCAGACGTGGCTGGCCGGGACGCAGCGGCCGGGTGCCGCGCAGCCAGACATTGCGCAAGCCTTTTTTCAGCAGCAGCGTCGTCAGTGTGGCGGTGGTGACCTGGCTCAGAATCTCGACCGCCTTCGCGTCGAGTTGCATGTTGATCGTGTTGTTCATCGTGTTCCTGAAAAAAGATTAGGTGCGCAGAAAATCGCGGATCGCAAACAGCAGGCCGTCGGGTGCCTCGGTCATGAGCGCGTGGCCGGCGTCGATCAGTGCGACGCGTCCCTTGACGGCTTTGCTGACAAGGGACTGCGCTGCTTTGGACGGCGTCATCTGGTCCTGGCGCCCGAGCACAAACAGCGTGGGCGCCTGCACCTGCGCCATCGCCGCCTCGCCGTTGCGGTAGTCGTCGCAGGCCTTGAAACCGGTGTGGAAGACGTTCACGCTGCTGTTGCTCGCCAGCACACGCTTCATCAGTGCGCGCGAGCCACCGTAAAGCCAGGTGCCCGGCCCCAGCGTCGAAGGTGGCGGTGCCAGGGTGGAGTGCGAAAAGGTATTGACCATGTCGATCGCCTTCATCGGTTGGCTGATCGAGTTTTCCAGCAGCATCGGCGAGACCTTCATCGGGTAGGCCGTGCCGACCAGAATCAGGTGGCTGACCCGCTGCGGCGCGCGTGCTGCAGCCTCCAGCGCGATCAGTGAACCAAAGCTGTGACCGACCAGTGCTGTTTTCTCAACACCGGCGGCGTCCAGCAGGGCGATGATGAAATCAGCTGCATCCTCGACGCTGGCAGGCGGTACGCCGGCGCTCCGGCAATGGCCGGGCAGGTCCAGGGCCAGCACGTTGTAACCATGGTTGGCCAGGTAGCGCGTCTGCAGAATCCAGACGCTGTGGTCGTTCAGTACGCCGTGAATGAAGATCACGGTCGGCTTGGCGGCATCGAGGGCTTTGCCGCCGGTGTAGCAGTAAGTGTTAGCGTTATGGACTTGCAAATACATCATGTTTCCTTCGTTTGTCATCCACATTTTTATGTCATGCACTTCTCTTATGTCATCCCGGACTTGATCCGGGATCCAGCGGTAGGCATGCACTGGATTGCGGGTCAAGCCCGCAATGACAACCAATTAGAGTTTCTCCGCGGTCTTGAGGGCGCGCTTGAGGTCGTCGATCAGATCCTCCGGGTCTTCCAGGCCGATGGACAGTCGTATCGTGCCCTGCGTGATGCCGCCAGCGGCGAGCGCCTCGTCACTCATGCGGAAATGCGTTGTGCTGGCTGGGTGAATCACCAGGCTGCGGCAGTCGCCTACATTGGCCAGGTGGCTGAAGACCTTGAGTGTCTCGACGAACTTCTTGCCTTGCTCGCGGCTGCCCTTCAAATCAAAGCTGAAGACCGAGCCGGCGCCGCGTGGCAGCAGCCTTTGCGCCAGCGCGTGGCTGGGGTGGCTCTCCAGCAGCGGGTGGCCGACGCGCGAGACGAAGGGGTTGGCCGCAAGAAACTCGACCACCTTGCGCGTATTGCTCATGTGGCGTTCCATGCGCAAGGAGAGTGTTTCTATGCCCTGCAGAATCAGCCAGGCTGAGTGCGGACTCATGCAGGCGCCAAAGTCACGCAGGCCTTCGCGCCGTGCCCGCAGCAGGAAGGCGCCGACAGTGGACTCCTGACTGAACACCATGTTGTGAAAACCCTCGTAGGGTTCCGTGAGTTCCGGGAACTTGCCCGACTTGTCCCAGTCAAAACTGCCGCCATCCACCACCAGACCGCCGATCACGGTGCCGTGGCCGCTGAGGAACTTGGTGGCCGAGTGGTACACCAGATCGGCACCGTGCTCGAAGGGCTTGATGAGCCAGGGCGAGGTCAGTGTCGAGTCCACCAGCAGTGGCACGCCGGCCTCGTGCGCTATGGCCGAGACGGTGGCGATGTCGAGCACGTCCAGCCCGGGGTTGCCGACGGTCTCGCCAAAGAACAGCTTGGTGTTGGGCCGCACGGCAGCGCGCCAGCCGTCAATGTCGCCAGGTTTGACGAAGGTGGTTTCAATACCAAAGCGGCGCAGCGTGTAGTGCAGCAGGTTCTGTGATCCGCCGTAAAGTGCTGTGGAGGCCACGATGTGCGAGCCGGCGCCCATCAGCGTGGCAACACTCAGGTGCAGTGCCGCCTGGCCGCTGGCGGTCGTGATGGCGCCAATGCCGCCTTCGAGCGCCGAGATGCGCTGCTCCAGCACCGCGTTGGTCGGGTTGCTGATGCGCGAGTAAACGTGGCCGGCGCGCTCCAGGTTGAAGAGGGCAGCGGCCTGATCACTGGACTCGAAAACGAAGGACGTGGTGAGGTGAATCGGCACCGCGCGCGCACCGGTGGCCGGGTCGGGTGCGGCACCGGCATGCAGTGCCAGGGTGTCAAAGCCGGGGTCAGAGTAGCCGGACATGGTTTTCCTTTTGCGTATCGGGACAAGTCTGCATTATCCAGTTTGCAAATTCGTCATTGCGAGCGTAGCGCGGCAATCCATGCTTCGTGCTAACATTGTGCCAACTTTCCTTGGAGAAAAGTATGCAAGTCGCAGTCCGAAAAATGGGGAATTCCCAAGGCATCCTGATTCCCAAACCGATTCTTTCGCAAGTCGGTCTTGAGGGTACGGCCGACTTGCAGGTGAAAAACGGCGTGATCGAAATCCGGCCCGTTAAACGCAACCCACGCGAAGGCTGGGCCAAGGACAGTCAGGCTATCGCTTTGGCAAACGACGACCAACTGGCGTGGCCTGAATTTGCCAATGAGGGCGATGCGGAGCTGGTCTGGTGAGCGCTGTGGCGGTCAAGACCGGTGAGGTGTGGCTGGCCAATCTGGATCCAACGGTCGGCAGCGAAATCCAGAAGACCCGCCCGTGTGTCGTGATCTCTCCCGCTGAAATGCACGATTACCTGCGCACGGTCATCGTGGCACCCATGACCACCGGGTCCCGCTCTGCGGGTTTTCGTATCCCCATCACGTTTCAGGGCAAATCGGGCTTGATTCTGCTCGATCAGATTCGCACATTGGACAAATCGCGAATGGCTAAAAGGGTCGGTGCCATTCATGGCGTTACTCTGGAGAAAACATTGAGAACCCTGCAGGCCGTGTTTGAGCCGGCTCAGTCATAAGCCACAGTATCACTGCGCTTAATGCGGACGACGGGGAAGGGTCTGGGATAATCCGACCCCATGAGCGGCAACACCTTCGGAAACCTTTTCGCAGTCACCAACTTCGGTGAATCCCACGGCCAGGCCATCGGCTGCGTGATCGACGGCTGCCCGCCGGGAATGATTCTGGGCGAGGTCGACATCCAGCCTGATCTGGACCGGCGCCGCCCCGGCACCAGCAAATTCGTGACGCAACGCAACGAGCCCGACACGGTAGAAATCTTGAGCGGTGTCTATGAGGGCAAGACCACTGGCACGCCGATCTGCCTGCTGATCAAAAACACCGATCAGCGCAGCAAGGACTACACCGCTATTGCGCAGACCTTCCGTCCCGGGCATGCTGATTACAGCTATTTCCAGAAGTACGGCATCCGCGATCCGCGCGGTGGTGGGCGCTCCAGCGCACGCTTGACGGCACCGATGGTGGCTGCCGGTGCGGTCGCCAAGAAGTGGCTGGCCCAGCAGTACGGCACCGTGTTTCGTGGCTGCATGACACAGATGGGCGAACTGGTCATTCCCTTCGAGTCCTGGGACTTGGTGCCCAACAACCCGTTCTTTGCGCCGGTGGCGGATGTGTCGGCCCTTGAAAACTATCTGGAGGCCTTGCGCAAGGCCGGCGACTCTTGCGGCGCCCGCATTCGTGTCTGCGCGAGTGGCGTCCCCGTCGGTCTGGGTGAGCCTTTGTTTGACAAGCTCGACGCTGATATTGCTTACGCCATGATGGGCATCAATGCCGTCAAGGGCGTCGAGATCGGTGCCGGCTTTGCCAGTGTGGCGCAGCGTGGCAGCATGCATGGCGACTCGCTCTCGCCGCAAGGTTTCAGGACCAATAACGCGGGCGGTGTGCTCGGTGGCATCAGCAGCGGGCAGGATCTGGAAGTCTCCATCGTGGTGAAACCCACCAGTTCGATACTGACGCCGCGGGAGTCGATTGACATCTCGGGCCAGTCGGTCGAAGTCAGCACCAAAGGCCGGCACGATCCCTGTGTAGGCATTCGCGCCACACCGATTGCCGAGGCGATGCTGGCACTGGTGGTTATGGAGCATGCCCTGCGTCACAGGGCGCAGTGCGGAGATGTGGTGACGTGCTTGAGGCCGATCACTTCGGCGTCAAGTGGGTAGCCCGCGCATGATCCTGAAGAAACCCGAATTGCTGGCGCCAGCTGGCTCGCTGAAGATGCTGCAGACCGCGTTCGCCTTCGGTGCGACGGCTGTTTATGCCGGCCAGCCGCGTTACTCGCTGCGGGTGCGCAACAACGACTTTGGCAATACAGACGTGTTGCAGCAGGGTATTGATCTGGCGCATCAGTTGGGTCACAAGTTCTATCTGGTGTCCAACATCTTTCCGCACGACAACAAGGTGAAGAACTACGTGCAGAACATGGCGCCGGTGATCGCCTTGAAGCCCGACGCGCTGATCATGTCCGACCCCGGCCTCATCATGCTGGTGCGCGAGACCTGGCCCGAGATGGAAATCCACCTGTCAGTGCAGGCCAATACCGTCAACTCGGCAGCGGTGCGCTTCTGGAAAAGTGTGGGTGTGGCCCGGGTCATTCTGTCGCGCGAGCTGTCGCTTGATCAGGTGGCGCAGATTCGTCAGGAGTGCCCGGATACCGAGATCGAAGTGTTTGTGCACGGCGCGCTGTGCATCGCCTACTCCGGGCGCTGTCTGCTCTCGGGCTATTTCAACCACCGCGATGCGAATCAGGGCAGTTGCACCAACTCCTGCCGCTGGGATTACAAGACGCAGCCTGGCGTGGTCGATGCGTCGGGCGATATTCTGGCGCCCAAAGAGGCCGCCGAGCGTGTGCATGAACTTGTGCGCGATCAGGTCTACCTGATCGAGGAGGGCCAGCGCCCAGGCAGTTACATGCCGGTCGAGGAAGACGAGCACGGCACTTACGTGATGAATTCGAAGGATCTGCGCGCCATCGAGCACGTCGCACGGTTGGTCGAAATTGGTGTCGATTCGCTCAAGATCGAAGGCCGCACCAAGAGCCCCTACTACGTGGCACGCACGGTGCAAAGTTACGCCCGTGCCATTGCGGATGCCGTGGCCGGTCGCGATCTCGATCCGGCGCTTCTTGGTCAGCTCGAAGGTCTGGCCAACCGGGGATATACCTCAGGCTTTTTTCAGCGCCATGTGCCGGAGGAAACGCAGAACTATCTGCGTGGTTATTCGGAATCGGGTCGCAGCCTGTACGTCGGCGATGTGATCTCCTTTGACGCCGCGCGCGGCTTGGCCGAGGTGAATGTGAGAAATCGGTTCGCGGTGGGTGACTGGCTGGAGATCATTCAGCCCGCTGGCAACAGCGATGTGCATTTGACGCACATTGAAAACGTGGAGGCGCAACCCATGACGGTAGCGCCAGGCAGCGGACATACAGTGTGGTTGCCACTGCCGGAGAGTGCGGTGGGTGCCTTTGTGGCGCGCTACCTGTCAGCGCCCGAGGCGCAGAGTTTGGGTGCCTGAATCCGTGGCGCTGATCGCTTCACCACCCTTGTTGGAAATCAGCGAAGCCGAAGTCGAGTTGACGGCGATTCGCGCGCAGGGAGCGGGCGGACAAAACGTCAACAAGGTATCGAGCGCGATTCATTTGCGCTTCAACATTGCCGCATCATCCCTGCCGGAGGCGGTGCGGCAACGGCTGCTGGCTCTGCACGACAGCCGCATCAGCAAGGACGGCGTGCTGGTGATCAAGGCGCAGCAGCATCGCACGCAGGAGATGAACCGGCTCGACGCCTTGTTGCGCCTGCATGAGCTGGTCAACAGCGTGGCGCTGCCACCCAAGCCCCGGCGCGCCACCAAGCCGAGCTATGCATCGAGGCAAAGACTGCGCGTTGCCAAGCGTCAGCGTTCAGAGACCAAAGCCCTTCGGGCCCGTATCATCGACTGACGGGTTCTTGGCCCGACGACTTAAGTGGACCGAGGAGGTGGCGGTCGCCGTGAGCTCGCCTTGCTCGTTGAACAGGTCGGCCCTCAGATAGCCGATTGTTTTCCCGAGTTTCACGATGGCACCGGTGGCCGTGTACTTGCCGGCTCGCGATGGTCTCAGAAAACTTACGTTGATGTCAATCGACGACATCGTCACTGCGAACTTTTCGGTCGCGATAACCAGATGGGCCATCGCCGCGTCGAGCATAGAGGTAATGTAGCCGCCCTGCACAATGTCATGCGAGTGGCAGCAATTCAAGTCGGGCTCGAACTGCATCGTCAACTGGTTGCTTTCGGGAGCGAATTCAATCACGCTGCCATTGAGCGTCTGGACGCAGGCCGGTCTGTGCTGGTTGAGCAGTGCAGTGATTTCTGAGGGGGTCATGAACTTGTGGTCGCTGTGTGTCTTGTTGTCGCTCAGTTTATCGCCGATCAGTCTGGCGTCCCGATTACATCGCACAGGACTGATAATGCTTGAGCGCCGGAGAATCCGGTCTGAATTGACGAAATGGCGGAGGCAGATGGCGATCCAGTGGTTTCCGGGTCATATGCATTTGACCCGCAAAGCGATCAGCGAACGCGTCAAGAATATCGATGTGGTGATCGAAGTGCTTGATGCTCGACTGCCGGGGTCGAGTGCGAATCCTATGCTGGCCGAACTCACGGCTGGCAAACCCGTGCTCAAGGTGCTCAACAAGCAGGACCTCGCCGACCCGGAGTGCACCGGCTTGTGGCTGGCGCATTACAACAGTCTTTCGGGGACGCGGGCGCTGGCGCTGGATGCCAGCGTTGCGGCACCGGCCAAGGTACTTGTGCAGGCTTGTCGCGCCCTGGCACCGAGTCGCAGTGGCATGGTCAAGCCGATGCGGGTGCTGATTTGCGGCATTCCGAATGTCGGTAAGTCGACGCTGATCAACACCCTGACCGCCAGGAAAGCGGCCAAAACCGGCGACGAGGCGGGTATCACCAAGCTCGAACAACGCATCTCTCTGGCTGACGACTTTTACCTGTTCGATACGCCAGGCATTCTCTGGCCGCGCATCATCGTCGCCGAAAGTGGCTACAAGCTTGCTGCCAGCGGCGCCATCGGCCGCAACGCTTTCAACGAAGAAGAGGTCGCGCTGGAGTTGTTGGCTTACCTAAAGACTCAATACGCCACGCTGTTGCAGGATCGTTTCAAGCTCGATGCCGTTGCCAATCTGAGTGATGAAGAATTGCTGGAAGCGATTGGTCGCAAACGCGGAGCGTTGCAGGGCGGCAAGCGCGTCAATCTGCAAAAGGCCGCCGAGATCGTGATCTACGATTTTCGCGCTGGGGCGCTCGGTCGCATCACGCTTGAGACACCGCAGGAGTTCGCCCAGTGGCTGATGGTCGGGCGCAAGCTTGACGCGCAGCGGCAAGTCAGGAAGGACGCGATCGAACTGGACCGGAGAATCAGGTTCAAGAAGCTACCCAAGCCCCCCTGAGCGCCGGCTTCGCGCCTGGTGCTTCAAGTGCCCCTGCGCAAAACCAGATCGGAACAGGGAAAAGCAACACAGGGCAACGCATAGCCTTCAACCTTTTCCTCAGCGCTCAGCCCAGGCCATTCGATCTCGTAACGCACCCGACCCTGCATCAGTTGCGAAATGCAGGTGCGGCAGGTACCGTTGCGGCACGAACTGGGCCAGTCGATACCAGCTTGCTCGAGTGACAGCAGCACAGGTTGATTCGAGAAAGCGTCGAACTGGTGTCCTTCAGGCTCGGTTTGGCCGGTGAACAATACGGGGTTTTTGTTGGCGTCCACGTCCCAATTTTAGGCGCCGCGTTATGATTCCCGTATGAGAACACTGCTCCCGCTGAGCCTGCTGCTGCCACCTGACAGAAATGATTCGCATCCACTGGTGATTTACCACGGACGCAATTGCCCGGACGGGTTCGCAGCGGCGCTGGCGGCCTGGCTTTTTTATGAAGGACAGGCCGAGTTTTTGGGGCTGGACCATGGCGACATCAAATCGGTGGATGACCTGCCTGTGCTCAATGGCCGCGCCGTCTACATTCTGGATTTTTCGTTTTCCTCAGAGATCTTGCGCCCGATAGAGCAGCGCGCCGCCAAACTGGTGCTGCTTGATCATCACAAGAGTGCGGCCGACAAGTTGAGTGGTTTTGATTGTCGCTGCGGCGGCGTGCACTTCGATATGAAGAAGTCGGGCTGCAGGCTGGCGTGGGAGTTTTTCCAGCGTGAGCAGCCGCTGCCCGATCTGGTGCGTTTTGTCGAAGACCGAGACATCTGGGTCTGGAAATACCCCGAGAGCGTTGGCTTTCTGGCAGCGTTGGATATGGAGCCGATGGTGTTCGAGCGCTGGCATGAGATTAGCGGTTTTGACGCCGCGCAACTGTCGCACTATATCGAGCGTGGCACGGCGATGGACCAGAAGTTCTACAAGCTCGCGCTGGATATCGCCGAGGCGGTGCAGCCGATCACCTTCAACGGGCAGAGTGGTCTGATGGCCAACGCGCCCGGCGCGTTCCACAGTCTGGTCGGCGATATTCTGAGCAAGCAGAGCGGTACCTTTGCCCTGCTGTGGAATATTGACAAAAGCGGCGTCGTCAAAGTTGGTTTGCGCTCGCAGCCCGGCTTCAATTGCATTCCCTTGGCTGAAAGCATGCATGGCGGGGGTCATGCGCAGGCCTGTGGATTCAAAATGGATTTGCAAAGGTTGCCGGAGTTGCTCGGTGGGAACTTGGTGGCGGGCCGTTGAGGCGTGCCAAGCAGAAATCGCCGTCCTCCGTTAGCATGCGGAGGTCAATCAACAAACCGGACTTTTCACCGATGAAACAAGAGATGAGCCCGAGCACCGCGTGGCAAGAAAATGTTGCGCCCGACGAGGAGCAGCGCTTCGCCGACTATGGCCGGCAATTTACGTCCTTGCAGGCGCGTAAGTCCAAGAAATATGGAAATGGTCGCGCCTTGCACCGCAAGCAGTTGACCGCTGCGCAGGGTCGCCTGGAGGTGCTCGGCGGCCCGCCTGAGTTCGCGCGGCATGGCTTGTTTGAGAAGGCTGGCGAGTTTGATGTGTGGGTGCGCCTTTCCAACGGCGGCATGGACCGCGCGCCGGACCGCACGCCCGACATCCGCGGTTTTGCGATCAGTGTGCGCGGTGTTCAAGGCGATTCTGCTCTGGGCAACGGACCCGCCAAGAGTCAGGATTTCACACTGATCAATCAGGAAGTGTTTGGTTTTTCCAATAGCGAAGAATTCGTTGCCTTTGTGCTGGCGGCTGCTGACGGCAATGGCAGTCTGCTCAGATACCTGCTGCGCCGTTACGGGCTGCTGGCCGGCCCGGCCCGCCTGTTGAAAATGATCAAGACGGTTGGCAAGCCGTTTGGTGGCTTTGCCAATGAGCCGCTTTACAGCGCTGTGCCGATGGCCTGCGGCCCTTACGCGGTGCGCGTGCGGCTGATGCCCAGTGCTGCCAACGGTGCGGCCGCGCCCGGCGCCAATCAGGACTGGGGCGCTGACTTTGCCGCCCGCCTGTCACGCCAGGAATTGCGGTGGGATTTGCAACTGCAGGCCTTTGTCAGCGAAGCGCTGACGCCGATCGAAGACGCTAGTGTCAACTGGTCCACGCCCTATGCCACCGTGGCTCGTCTCACGTTGCCGCTGCAGGACTGCGCATCGATCAAGGGACAGGCACTGCTGGCGCAAGTGGAAGCAGCCGTGTTCGACCCCTGGCAGGCACTCGCCGTGCACCGTCCGCTGGGCGACGTCCAACGAGCCCGCAAGGTGGTCTATTTCGAAAGCCAGAAGGGCCGTGGCGCGGTTGGAGGTTGAATCCAATGACGCATGCTGTGAATCTGAAAATCGATTTTGTTTCCGACATCTCCTGCCCCTGGTGCGCCATCGGCCTGTCTGCGCTGGAACAGGCGCTTGCCAAATTGCCGGGCGAGGTGACTGCCGAACTGCACTTTCAGCCGTTCGAACTCAACCCGAAAATGCCGCCCGGTGGCCAGGACATCGGCGAACATCTGGCGCAAAAATACGGCTCCACGGCCGAGCAGCAAGCACAGATTCGCGACACCATCCGCCAGCGCGGGGCCGACGTCGGTTTTGCATTCAATGCTGGTGGGCGCGGTCGCATTTACAACACCTTTGACGCGCACCGCTTGCTGCACTGGGCAGCGCAGGAGGATCTTGTCAAACAGGCAGCGCTGAAGAAGGCGCTGCTGGTGGCTTGCCACGGCCAGAGTCAGAGCATGGAGTCACCAGAGGTGTTGCTGGGTGCGGTGCAGGACGCCGGGCTGGATGTGGAGCGTGCAGGGGCGATCTTGAGCAGCGATGAATTCGCCGATGAGGTGCGCGAGCGCGAAGCCTTCTACACCGGCCAGGGCATTCACTCGGTGCCGGCCGTCATCATCAACGACCGGCATCTGATCTCGGGCGGGCAACCGGTTGCGGTTTTTGAGCAGGCACTGCGACAGATTGCGGCTCAGCAGAGCGCTGCTTGACGCCAGTCACGCTCTGGCTCCCACTCTGCCTCAGGCGGCCTTGGCTTTGCGCGGCTTGCGAGCTGCAGAAGTTGTGCGTTTGACAACGGCAACGGCTGGGTGCTCGCCTGCAATCTTGCTCGCCAGAGCGGCGGATTTATGCTCGATCTTGGTTGCTAGCGTGCACAGGGCCAGTGCGCCGGGCAGGGTCGCCTTGGCCAGCGTGTTCAAGGCCGTGACGCCTGTCTTTTCTTCAAAGCGACTCGCGTTGGCGGCCACGCGCTCGACACCTGTGCCTGCGAGTTTGACGATCTGACTGACGGCTTGCTGTGCCCCGTCGGTCGAAACGGTCAGTCCCTTGATGTAGTAGCTGCAGACCACCTTCTGTGCCGCGGTGGCGTTGCTGGCAACGCCGGCTGCCAGCTGCGAGCGCGACTCGCGCAGGGCGCGGTCCCAGTTTTTCTGAAGCAGTTCGACGGCGCGCTCACCGCCAGCGCGGTAGGCGTGAATCACGTTCTTGGCGGTGTTGCCATAGGATTCGATGACATCGGTGGCAACGGTGGAGAGTTTTCTTGCGCTCATGGTATTTCCTCGGAGGGAGTGGTTTCGGTACGAGGATTGTCCCAAGTTCGCCTAGTGAACACACCCTAACGGGCTAGGGAAGAGTGTCAAATCTTCTTGACGGCCAGCCCCTGCACCAGCGCACCCAGCGCAATGCCGGCCAGTGCCCACAGCAGGCTCCAATTGCCCGCGCCAAGACCCGCGATGGCCGGACCCGGGCAGACACCGCACAGACCCCAGCCGATGCCAAACAGCGCGGCACCGAGGGCAGTGTCGCGGTTCCAGACGCTGGGGTGCTGGTGGAAGTGATCATCCAGCAAGGGACGCTTGAGCAGGCCCGGGGTGAGCTTGTAGGCCAGTAGTACGACCAGCACCGCACCACCCATCACCAGCATCAGCCCGAAATCCTGAAAGCGCAAAAAACTCAGCACCACCTCGGGCCGTATCATGGTCGAGAACGACAGGCCAAAACCGAACAGCACACCCGCCAGGAGCGTCGCAAGGACCCTAGCGGCGCTCATGGCAGTATCCTCGACATCAGATTCGCGGTGAGGAAGGCGGTGGCCATGAAGGTCAGCACTGCCAGCAGCGAGGGCCACTGCAGCGAGCCCAGTCCGCAGATGCCGTGGCCTGACGTGCAGCCGTTGCCCAGGCGCGCACCGTAGCCAACAAAAAATCCGCCCACCAGCAGTTGCCACACCGGCACCGCTGTAGTCTGCGGCGCACCACTGGCAATACCCAGCCACCAGACCAGCGCGCCCAGAATCAGCCCCAATGCGTAGACCAGGCGCCAGCCGCGCGATTCGACAAAACGTTTTTGCTGAAAGAACGGCTGCTGCACCACGTAAGACCATGTGCTTGAGAATACCGTACTCATGCCACCAATGCGGCCGGTCAGCACGAACAGCAGCGCGGCACCGGTGCCAATTAGCAAGCCGCCCAGAAGATAGTGCTGCCAGCCCAGCGGGAACAGCGAAAGAGAAAGGTTCATGGCGCCGGATTGTGCGGGATCAGTTTGTCAGCAAGCCGCGCTTGCGCAACATGGCTTGGACCTGCGGATCGCGGCCCCGGAAGTTGCGAAAAGCCTGCGCCGGCTCCTGGCTATTGCCGGCGCTGTAGATGTGCTGCAGCAATCGCCGCGCGGTTGACTCATCAAACGCATTGCCGGTTTCGCTGAAGGCCTGGTAGGCGTCAGCCTCCAGCACTTCGGCCCACATGTAGACGTAGTACCCTGCGGCGTAGCTGGACCCGGAAAACAAGTGTTGAAAGTGGCTCAGATGGTGGCGCAAACCAATGTCCTGCGGCACGCCCAGCAAGCGGCACTGCTCGGCTTCGAATTCGGCAATGTCCACTGGCGTGCCATTGGGCAGGCTGTGCAAGGCCATGTCGATCAGCGCCGGGCCGGTGTACTGCAGCGTGGCCCAGGCCTGGTCGAAGCGGCGCGCCGCCTGCAGCTTGTCGAGCAGCGCTGTCGGCAGCACTTCACCAGTCTGGAAGTGGCGCGCGTGGCGCTGCAACACTTCGCGCTCCAGGGCCCAGTTCTCGAACAATTGCGAGGGCAATTCCACATAGTCACGCAGCACGCTGGTGCCCGCAATGCGCTCATGCCTGACCTCTGACAGCAAGCCATGCAGGCCGTGACCAAATTCGTGGAACAGGGTCTTGACATCCTCGAAGCTCAGCAGCGTCGGATCGGCCTTGGCAAAGTTGTTGTTGTTGATGACGATGGGCAGGGTGCCGCCCTGATGCCCGGATTGACTGCGAAAGATGCTCATCCATGCGCCGCTGCGCTTGGCTGGACGCGCGAAGTTGTCGCCCAGAAAGAGCCCGATCAGGCTGCCGTCGGCACGTTGCACCTCCCAGGCGCGCACGTCCGGGTGATATAGCGAAAGTCCGGTTTGCTCGACAAAGCTCAGTCCGAACAGACGTTGCGCGCAATCGAACATAGCGGCAATCATGTTGTCGAGCGTGAAGTAGGGCTTCAGCGCGGCGTTGTCCAGATCAAACTGCTGTGAGCGGACCTTTTCTGCCAGGTAGCGCCAGTCCCAGGCTTCAATCGGCGTGGGCTGGCCCAGGCTTTCGGCCATCGCTGTCAGCGCGATCCGGCCTTCTTCTGCCTTGGCCTTGGCTGGCTCCCATGCCTGGCCCAGCAGTTGCAGTACGGCTGCGGTGCTGCCGGCCATGCGGTCCACCAGTTCGTAATCGGCGTAGCTGGCATAGCCCAGCAACTGCGCCTGTTCCTGGCGCAAGGCCATGATGCGCGCGGCAATCGGGTGATTGTCGGTGGCACCTTCGTGAGCACCGCGCAGCGAGCGCTCGCGCCACACGGTTTCGCGCAGATCACGCCGCGCCGAGAAGCTCAGGAAGGGCTCGGCCAGTGAGGGCGACAAGGTGACGGCGTGGCTGTTCGCGCCCAGGCCGCGCTGGGCCGCCGCCGCGCGTGTGGCCTCGCGCAAAAACACCGGCAAACCAGACAGGTCGGATTCAGTCTTGAGTTCCAGCAGGAAGGTGTTCTCGTCGGCCAGCACGTTTTGCGAAAACGCAGTGCACTGCGCCGCCAATTCTTCCATCACCGCACCGTAACGCTCTCGGGCAGCACCACTCAACTGGGCGCCGGCACGCACAAAGTCCAGGTGCACACGTTCGAGCAGGCGCAGGTCCTGCGCTGCCAGGGCCAGTTGCTGGCGCTGCCGGTACAGGCTGTCAACGCGGGCAAACAAGGCGGCGTGCATGTAGATTGCGTTCTCATGCGCCGCCAGGCGCGGCGCCATGGTGCGCTGAACCGCCTGCAACTCCGGGCTGGTTTCGCTGACCGTGAGGTTGCCAAACAGCAGCTCGATCCGGTTGTAGAGGCGGCCGCACTGGTCCAGCGCCGCCAAGGTGTTGGCAAAAGTGGGGCGCTCAGGATTGGCTCCGATGGCGTCGATCTCGCCCCGCTGCGCCGCCATGGCGACTTCAAACGCGCTCTCGAAGTGCTCGGGCCGAACATGCTCAAACGGAGGCAGGCCGTAGGGCGTCAGCCAATCGGCCAGCAGAGGATTGTTTGAAGTTTGGGCGGTGAAGTCGGGCTGATTCATGAATTGATTGTGACCCAACTCCCGCCTGTGCGCACGGCGCTGGACCTTACTTCACTTCAGTGATGAACTGCTCGCGCGGACGGCGCACCTTCTTCAGCTTGACCAGCCAGTCCTTGTCTTCTTCGCGGTAGCCCAGCGGCATGATGGCGACGCTGCGCAGGCCGCGTGCGCCCAGGTTCAGGATCTCGTCCAGCGCCTTCGGATCAAAACCTTCCATTGGCGTCGCGTCCACTTCCTCAAAAGCGGCAGCGATCAGCGCTGCGCCCAGGCCGATATAGGCCTGACGTGCTGCGTGCTCAAAGTTGGTCTGCGCGTCGCGCGCCGGGTAACTGCCAAGCAGCATCTTGCGGTAGTTCTCCCAGGCTTCGGTGGTGCCGCCGCGTTCGGCGTTGGTCAAGTCAAAGAAGTGGTTGATGCGCTCGGGCGTGTAAGTGTCCCAGGCGGCAAAAATCAGCAGATGCGAGCAGTCGGTGATCTGCCCCTGGCCCCAGGCCTTGGGCTTGATCTGTTCGCGCAGTTCCTTGTTGCTCACCACAATGATCTCGTAGGGCTGCAGGCCGCTCGATGTGGGTGCCAGACGCGCAGCTTCCAGAATACGGTCCACCTTTTCCTGCGGTACGGCCTTGGCCGGGTTCATTTTCTTGGTGGCGTAGCGCCATTGGAGTTTTTGCAGTAGTTCGGACATGAGGTTCTTCCTGGAATTGAAAAGGTTGCTGCGTTCAGTCTATGACCGCAGTCGCAAGTACAGCTTGGGGCGATGCTTGCGTTTCACAAGGGCCGGCAGGCCGCGCAGGCATTGCGGGAGCACATTGCGGCGGAGCTGAAGAGCGCCTTTGCCAGCAGCTATTTGAAGCTGGCGTAGTACTGCGCCACGGCCGGCGTCTGGGCAACGCGCTGCATGTGGGCGTTCAATGCGGGTGCCACCTGCTCGACCAGATCTGTCGGCACATGGTCCAGGTGGCCGGCGTTGAGGCCGCGCACGTCGACAAATACCTTCAGGTCGGCAACGGTCAGACGCTTGTCGGCAAAGTATTCGCCGCCGTTCGCCAGCAGTTGCTTCTGCAGCCAGCCCAGGTACACGGGCATGGAGCCGTTGACCAGCGCCACGCGCGCTGCTTTTTGCTCGTCGCCCTTCATGCTGAAGCTGGGGCCCAGTTTGACGCCGGCTTCTTCCACCACATACGCCACCTCGTCGCACAGCAAGGCCTGGTAGGCGTCCGTGGGGTACAGCCCGGCCAGTTTGCCCGCATAGCGCAGGATGGCGTCGCTCTGGGTGACCTGCACACCGTCCACGTGCAGCACCGGCACCTGGCCAAAGGGCACCGTCTTGCGCACATCGGCGAATTCAGGGAACGTAAAGCGGTGGTCTTCAAACGCAATGCCACCAATGGCCAGGGCCAGGCGGATAGGCTCGGCGCGGCCGCCGTGAAAGTCGAAATAGGAGAGTTTGAGTTGGGACATGGTGTTTACCTGAAGTTGTGGCGCGGCAGACCCGCGCCGGAAGTGTTGCGGATTCTATGCGGGCAGTGGGTTTGAGGCAGCTGCTAGTCCGCGTTGCCAAAGAGGTCATCGAATTTCTTAGCCACATCGGCGGCAGCACCGGACGTCATCGGTAGGCCCTTCGGATATTCCTCTGCGATCCGGTCCTCCCAGTAAGTTGCCGGGTTGGGCGCGCTGCAAAGCCGCCGATAGACCTCTTGCGGAACATGCTTGTAGGCCAGCACGGTCTTGTTGTCCCAGTGCAGGTCCAGCTGGCGCGATGCGGGGTCGTAGTCGGCCTTTCGGATGCGGCCGCTGGTGAAGGTCTTGGTGGGCATGTCGGGGTCTGAAGTTAGCAGGCTGAAGTTCATGGCAAATGGTACTTGGCCAAAACTTCAGACAGGGGAGTGGCCTGGACTTGCCCTTGTCGGTAAGCGGCGAGGCGGTTTTCTGCTTCTATAGCCCACAGGGCATCGACCGAGGCATCAGGTGCGTCGAGCCGGTACAGAATTTCTTCCACCAAGGCTATCTGCTCCAACGCAGGCAGTTGCGCGATTTGCTGATGCAGGACTTGCGTTTGCGACATTTGGGTTCTCCTGAGCGCCAGGTACTTTACTGCGATGCGGCAGTATTTGTGCTGCGCTTGGGATGGGCGGAATCGGTGCGCAGCGCTACTGGCGTACCGCTGGCGGCTTTTGGTTTGACTCCGGGTACCTTACCCGCACCAGCCTTCATCTGGCGTACCGAGGCTAACAGTTCCACGCCTATATCCCGCTTGGCATCCCGGGCCTGCAATTGCTTTTCAGTCATCGGCATTTTCAGTCTCCTGTTATCAGCCGGGTCCAATTCCGTGGCGAAGTGTCGCGACCATCGGTAGGCGAGACTTGCAGCGTGGGAAGTTGCTGCAGCCCCAGAACGCGGCACCGCCTTTGGACGGCTGGCGTTCTACCATCTTGATGCCGCAACTGGCGCAGGTTGGGCGCCAGTATTCGCCTTCAAAGGCTACGGCCAGCAGCGCTTGTTGTTGCTCCGGCGTGCGTTTGGCGATCAGCCCCAGCAGGGCAGGGCCGTCCATCGCGTTGATGCCGTTGGCCTTGGCGAACTGTTGCGCGTCTGCCGTGTAACTGGAGGTTGTGGCGTAGGTGCCGCGCTTGACTTGGTGCGACGCCATCACGCCAAAGAATTCACGAATCTCTTTCACGCCCACCGCCTTGCCCTGCCAGTGCTTGCACTGCACCACGGCCACCGGTCCTTGCGCGTTAGCAGAGTGCAGCCAGATGTCCACGCCGCCGTCGGCACCGTGCGATTGCGAGCGTGTTTCAAACCCGGCTTGGGCAAACAGCCCTTCGCACACCGCCTCAAAGCGGCGCCACTCGATGGCGGCAAAGACGGCGGGGCTCCAGGTGCTGGACGGTTGGGGCGGCGTTGCTGCGCTGAATGGCGCGCTTGCGGTCGGCGCCACTACCCTGTTGGAAGCAAGCGTCGAAGTTCCGCCAGATAGGTCCCGAATCAACTTGGGTTCACGTGGGTTTGGAACGGCCTTGAGCAAGGGTGTAGTCTTGTCGGATCTGCCTTTCAAGGCGAAGTGAATCGCCAGCAGCACCAATCCGATGCCCAACGCCAGCCAACCCGGCAGGCGTAAACCAGTTGCGACAGGTTTGAGGATGGGTGAGGTGCCAAGAAATAACGGAGCCATCAGGAAGGCGACGCCCATGAACATGGCAATGACGCCTTTTTCAAACAGCGTGTCGAGCGCGCGTTTCTGCCGTTTGCTGGTTTTCAACCGTGCCATGTTTTCTCTCTTGGTCAGCCAACGCTTCTGACCTCAACCCCGCACCTGCGCAAACGCCGAAGCCCGTGCATGCAGCGACACCGCAAAATTCCGGACTGCCAGTTCCGGATTGGGTTGCTTGAACTTGCCCTTCAGACCATTCACCGAATCGGATGTGAAGAAGCAGGCGCTGTCGTACATGCGCTCGCGCACCAGACGCAGGCAAACCTCTTCGTAGCGTTTGGCATAAGACAATTCCTGAAAAGTTTCTTCGACCGGGTAGGGCGCCAGATGGATGCGCTTGGTGGGTTCGCTGGAGCCGGGCGAGTCTTGCAGCATGAACAAGTAGCCGAGCCAGGGTCGGCTCGATGGTGTGTACAGGCCGCGTGAATAGGCGTGCCAGAAATCTGTCGCGTTGCCCAGTGCCTCTTCCACCCGGTTGTTGAAGTTGTTGCCAAAGCTGCCGACCTGGCTTTTCACCTCGACCACGGCCACGAGGTCTTTGCCGGACAGCACAACCAAGTCCCATTCTTTGGCGGGACGGAAGTAGCCCGGCAGCGTGCGCTGCTTCTTCTCGGCAGTGCGGATGTCTACGTGTTTGAGTCCGGCATTGCGCACGATGGCAGCGATCAAATCCACAAAGCCGTCCGCATGCTTTCCACCTGTTACGGCGCCACGCGAACCGGCGTCCTTTTTGCCGCTGGCAGCGCCCTGGCTGGCATGCTGGGACCCACGCGTATTCCAGAAGTGTTTGACGGCTTTGGCAAGCGCCTTTTCGACGTCAAGTGTCAGTGTAGTCATGGTGCCTCCTCCGAAAAGTGAGTCCGGATAAAGCGCGTGGAAAACAGCCTGGCGCTCTCATCCTCCAGCCGATCCGTAGCCATCTTGAAATACTTGGCATCCACCTCGACGCCAACGCTGTTGCGGCCCCACTTTGCAGCTGCAACATTGGTGGTGCCGGTGCCCATGAACGGGTCCAGCACGGTGTCGCCCACAAAACTGAACATGCGCACCAGACGCTCCGCCAGTTCCATCGGATAGGGCGCGGGGTGCTGACGCGTGGACGCGCCGGTCACGCCGGTCCAGATTTGCTGAAACCACTCGCGGTGGTTGTCACCGGAAATCACGCTGAGCAAGCGCGCCGCGTGAGATGGCTTACGGTAACCGCCGGGCTTGCGTTCCATCAGGATGAATTCGATGTCGTTCTTGACGACGCCATTGGGCTCATAGGGCTTGCCCAAGAAACCACCGCCGTTGCCTGAGGCTTCATACACGGCGTTCGCAATCTTGTACCAGATGATGGGCGCGACGTTGGAATAACCCAGCTTGCGGCAATGCTCCTGTATAGAGGCGTGCAACGGCACGACAGTGTGTTCGCCCGCGTTCTTGCGGCGCGACAGGCACACATCACCCACCACACATACCAGGCGGCCACCCGGCACCAGCGCGCGCAGGCAGTGTGCCCAGACGCGGTCCAGCTCGGTCAGAAAGGCCTCGTAGTCTTCGATGTACCCCATCTGCCCCTCGGAGTGGTTGTATTCCTTGAGCGTCCAGTAGGGCGGAGAGGTAAGCACCAGATGCAGGCTGTTGGGCGCCAGAAAGTCCATCGCCCGCGCATCGTGGTGCCACAGGTCGTGCCGTGTGGGAATGTTGCCTAGCGAGGCCTCGATCTCGCGCATCAAGGCCACGTCCTTGGCCACGCGCGGGATCAGCGTCTGGTCATCCGCGCCCGAGCGCAGGCTGGCAGGTAGCCAGTCTGCGAGGTCAGGCAGGGGGAAGTGGTCGGAGGCGTTCATGTCATTCATTGTTTGTCAATTTTTAGGATGACCATTTCCAAAAAACATGTCGAGGTGAATGGCGCTGCCGGCGTGCTTGTGCCGTATCACGCATCTATCGTTGCAGTCCGCATCTAGAAATGATCGCACTCCGGTTCCCAAATGTTCAATGACGAAGACACTGACCCCAAAAAGAGTGCGGGTGTACTGCTTAACAGGCTGCTGAAATACTCCCTCGCCGCATTCATCGAAAATATTCGACCTCATAGAACGGCCCACAAGCGATTTTCTTGATGCAGGTAAGGGGTGAGGGACCACTGTTGACGACGAATTCTTGACCATGAACCAGTATTTCAGCGGCCTGTTAATGCGCCGGAATACTTTGTTGCTCTCTAGAAAAATCAACTGCCACCAGTTCCACCATTGCACAGCATGCGTATTCAGACAGCTAAATGAAGAAGCGTCTTGCAAGCTCACATGCAATAAAAGCGACGAATCAAATCGATAAGATCTTCGTGGCACGGTAGTCCGTTGAACCGGTTTTGGAAGGGACTGCTTGAACTGCAACTTTCGAACCCGTTGAGAGGAGAATCCAGTTGGCCCAATCGCCTTTCTGAAATCTTTCCGCTAGGAGAAAATATGCTTTATTGTCTTCATCTCGTGCAAACATATAGGTTGGAAATGACGAAGATGATGGTATGTGATAAATCTCAACCAATTTGAATCCATCTGGAAGTCTATCTTCAGCGGTGGTAGCTATCTCCACCCGATTATGACTGATTATTCCATTCTCCCTAAATGGATTACCGGGAATGTCAATTTCACGAAGTTTGCTATTTATAATATCTGAAGGACTATTAGGCTGACTCTGCAGTAATGGAATCTGCTCGTGACAGTAAGCTAATAGTCTCAATGCAGATTGTCGATCTTGGGCGTTGTTTTGAATCAAATTCAAGATTGACGGAATATGCGTAATGATCTTTATTTGTTCCTTAATTATGTGTAGTGGACTTCCTTCCAATGCCTTCTA
>CAIVLG010000148.1 GCA_903906695.1 uncultured beta proteobacterium
GGTGTTTCAGGGTGAAAAGTTCGCTTGATTCGGGCAGACGAGGCTGGCTTTCCGGTCTTCTGCCGAGTAGTGTGGACCGCGCATGTAGCCGATCTTCCGATCTCGGCCAGGCCGATCAAAGATTGTGCATGGCGGCGGTGATGGTGGTGGAACAGGCCTTGCATGAGCACTAGTGTGCGTCTCGATCTGCCGATCGCCAGACCGGAAATAGCACAGCAAGGTATGACGAAGCAGCTTTTGGCACTGCGGCACTTCTGACTTTGTCGATGAAGACTTGGGTATTCCATGATTTAATGTCGGCAAGACAGCGGCTGTTGGCGAACCGTTTTGCCAGACCCGGTCCAGCGTATTCTTCTTTTGTTCGTCAATGCGAGTTCTTGGAGGTTATTTCAAAATGGCAGGATTGAAACCGGACACTCCGACGCCGCAGGCGATCACGGTGCACAGTCAGTCCAGGGTGCTGGAGGTGAGTTTTTCGGATGGCGCTCAGTTCCGCATTCCGTTTGAGTTGATGCGGATCTACTCGCCGTCAGCTGATGTACAAGGTCACGGACCGGGGCAGGAGGTACTGCAGACTGGCAAGCGTGAGGTGCTCCTTTCTGCACTTGAGCCGGTCGGAAATTACGCGGTGCAACCGACCTTTTCCGACGGGCACGACACCGGTATCTTTTCCTGGGACTACCTTTATTTTCTGGGTTCCCGCCAGGATCAGTTGTGGTCCGACTACACGGCGCGCTTGACTGCGGCCGGGGTTGAGCGCGATACGCCGATGCCAGAGAAGGCCGGAGCCGCTTGCGGCAGCCACTGAATTGACGTTGCCGCCATGACAACGACACATTTTGGTTATCGATCGGTTGATGAGGCCGACAAGGCAAAGCACGTACGGGGTGTGTTTGATTCCGTCGCGTCCAAATACGACCTGATGAACGATTTGATGTCGATGGGACTGCACCGGGCCTGGAAGGCCTACACGGTGCTGGTTGCCAATCTGCACGAAGGTGATCAGGTGCTCGATATTGCGGGCGGCACTGGTGACCTGGCTCTGGCTTTTTCCGGGAAGGTGGGGAAAAGTGGTGGCGTCGTTCACACCGACATCAATGAGGCCATGCTGCGTACCGGGCGCGACCGCCTTCTCGATGCTGGCATCGTTTTGCCAACCTTGGTCTGTGATGCCGAAAAGTTGCCTTTTCAAAGTAACCACTTTGATGTCGTGAGCGTGGCCTTTGGGTTGCGCAACATGACGCACAAGGACATCGCGCTGGCGGAGATGAATCGGGTGCTCAAACCAAAAGGCAAGTTGTTGGTGCTCGAGTTTTCCAAAGTCGCGCCGCCGCTGGAAAAAGCCTATGACTGGTATTCCTTCAATGTGTTACCCAAACTCGGGAAATTGGTTGCTGGCGATGACGCAAGCTATCGGTATTTGGCCGAGTCCATTCGAATGCACCCAGGGCAGGCAGCGTTGAAGGAGATGATGAAGAACAGCGGTTTCGGTCATGTGGACTACCACAATTTGACCGGTGGTCTGGTGGCATTGCATGTTGGAATCAAGTGCTGAAGCTTGTGATTTTGGCAATCGGCCTCAACTGTGCCGCTCAATATTCTGGAGAATGACATGAAGGTTTGGTCTTTGCTGCTGGCGGTGGTCTTGCTACTGGTGGGCATCAATGCGGAGGCCGCGAAACGACTGGGAGGTGGGCGCTCGATCGGTCAGCAGTCCAGCAATGTGACGCAGCGGCAGGCGGCGCCAGCGCAGGGTGCGGCAAAGCCTGCGGCCCCGACGCCGACGGCGCCGGTTGCCGCTCCAAGAAGGCCGTGGGGTGCGATGTTGGGCGGGCTGGCGGCGGGCTTGGGTTTGGCGTGGCTTGCCAGTTCGTTGGGAATGGGTGGGGCAGTTGCCGAGTTCATGGTGTTTGCACTGCTCGCATTGGTCGTCACGATGGCGTTGGGATGGTTCGTTCGGTCGCGACGGTCGGCACAATTCTCCGCCCAGAATGGGGCCAGCGCACCATTTGCGTTTCAGGGCGCATCACCTGTGAATATCGCTCAAACACCGGCCAGCTATAACCCTGAAAATGTGGGCAATGACGCCTCTGCGCGGCCGTGGGAACGCAGCACTTCAACGTTTGATGCCCTGAAAGCGGCGCCTGAATCTTCAGGGTCGATGATCGGTTCCGCTCTGTCAGGTTCCCAGAACTGGGGAATACCGGACGGTTTCGATGTTGCAGGCTTTCTCGGCTCAGCCAAAGCAAATTTCGTAACTTTGCAGGCGGCATGGGATCGCTCGGATATCAATGCCTTGCGTGTCATGATGACAGACGGTATGCTGACGGAAATTCAGTCGCAACTGAGGGAGCGCGAAAGTCAAAGCAGCGGCGCCGGTATTGTCACCGAGGTCGTCATGCTGGAAGCGCAACTTCTTGGCATTGAAGAACTCGCCGACGAATACATGGCAAGCGTTGAGTTTTCAGGCATGATTCGCGAGCTGCCATCGGCAGGCCCGAACCCGTTTCGCGAAGTGTGGAACATGACCAAACCAAGGAGTGGACAGACCGGCTGGCTCGTGGCGGGGGTACAGGCACTGCAATAGCGCGACTGGCGTTTCAGGGAATAATAGGGGACTATGGCAACACAGTCCCCTTTTTCGTGGATCGAAGGTTTTCTCAAGGAAATTCCTGCTCCTGACTTGCAGGCACCGGCATGGGTGGTGGATGAGGTCCAGCGCCGCATCATCTTGCTCTTGAACCACATCTTGATCCAGGAAGACGAAGCAATGAGCCGCCTGGCACGGCAAAAAGGTCGGGTTGTACACGTGCAGTGGCGCAAGTTTTCCATGACCTTGGTGGCAACCGCAGCGGGCCTTCTGGAATTGGCCAGCGCTGAGTCCAAGCCAGATCTCGTCATGGCGGTGACTGAGGAGTCACCCCTGGTGCTGGCGCAGACGATGCTCCGAGGGGATCGCCCGGCGGTTCGCATCGCGGGCGATGTGCAACTGGCAGCCGAAGTCAACTGGCTGGTCGATCACGTGCGATGGGATTTGGAAGAGGATCTTGCACGCATCGTTGGCGATGTGCCGGCCTACAGCATGGCGCAGGCTGCCCGGAGTTGGATCCGGGCTTTGCGTCAGTTCGTCGGTGCGGGCGTTGACGGATCTGGCAAGGCGTCGACATGAGGCGTCTGTATCGCGGCGCCTTTATTTTTTGGATATTGTTTCGCTATGGCTTGGATCAACTCTTTCTCACGAGTTTTGAGAAGCCCTGGCTGAACAGGTTGGCCAGAGTCCTGGCGCTGGGGCGAAATCTTGATGCGGCGCCCGGGCAGCGCATTCGGCAGGCGCTGGAGCGATTGGGTCCGATCTTCGTCAAGTTCGGGCAGGTCCTGTCGACCCGGCGTGACTTGTTGCCGATGGACATCGCCGATGAACTGGCCAAACTGCAGGATCGAGTCCCTCCGTTTGGCAGTGAAGTGGCGATTGCGACGATCGAGCAGGCATTCCGGAAGAAACTCGATGACGTCTTTGTATCGTTTGACCGGGAACCGATCGCCAGCGCTTCGATTGCGCAGGTTCATTTTGCCGTCCTGAAGGATCGCGACGGGCGTACTCGGGAGGTCGCTGTCAAGGTGCTCCGGCCCGGCATGTTGCAGGCGATTGAAAAAGACCTCAGCCTGCTGCGCATGATGGCGCTCTGGGTTGACCGCATTTCAAACGTTGGCAGGCGTCTCAAACCGCGTGAAGTGGTGGCGGAATTTGACAAGTACCTGCATGACGAGCTTGACCTGGTGCGGGAAGCAGCAAGCGCAGCACAACTGCGCCGCAACATGGCGGGGCTCGATCTGGTCTTGGTGCCGGAAATGTTCTGGGACTATTGCACGGCTGACGTCATTGTGATGGAGCGCATGCACGGGGTTCCCATCAGCCAGGTGGATCGCCTGCGTGCAGCAGGGGTTGATATTCCGAAGCTGGCCCGCGATGGCGTGACGATCTTTTTCACACAGGTCTTTCGCGACGGGTTCTTTCACGCCGACATGCACCCCGGCAACATCCAGGTCAGCATTGAACCGGCGACCTTCGGTCGCTATATTTCACTGGACTTTGGCATCATCGGAACGCTCAGCCGTTCTGACATGGAATATTTGGCGCACAATTTCACGGCCTTCTTTCGGCGCAATTACAAGCGGGTGGCTGAATTGCACATCGAGTCGGGGTGGGTGCCGGCGACAACCCGGGTGGATGAACTTGAGTCGGCAATTCGCTCGGTTTGCGAGCCCTATTTCGATCGGCCACTCAAGGAGTTTTCGCTGGGGCTGGTCCTGATGCGTCTGTTTCAGACCTCCCGGCGCTTCTCGGTTGAAATCCAGCCGCAACTGGTGTTATTGCAAAAGACGCTTCTTAACATCGAGGGACTCGGTCGGCAACTGGACCCCGATTTGGACCTCTGGAATACTGCCAAACCGTTTCTGGAACAGTGGATGGCGGATCAGATCGGTCCCAAGAAACTCTTCGAGCAGCTTCGCAACGAGGCGCCCCTTTATGCCAAGCTGATACCGGAGTTGCCGAGGCTTTTGTCCGACTATTTGAAAAGTGAGAGGTCTGAATCTTCAGAGGCCGTCAAGGAATTGGTGGTGGAGCAAAGGCGGACCAATCGGCTGTTGCAAGCTCTGGTCTATGGCTTGATCGGCTTCGTGCTGGGTGTACTTGCTGTGCAATGGATCGGCCATATCCGCCATTTCTAGCTGACGTGATTTCGTGTGGCTACAGACCCGGTCGGCATCTATAATCGAGCGCTTTTCACGCTGAAACCCGAGCCCTGTTGTCATGCCAATCTACGCCTACAAATGCACTTCCTGCGGCTTTGCCAAGGACGTGTTGCAAAAACTATCGGATCTGCCGTTGACGAATTGCCCGACCTGTGGCGAATCCGCTTTCAGGAAGCAGCTGACGGCGGCCGGCTTTCAGCTCAAGGGGTCGGGCTGGTATGCAACTGATTTCAAGGGTGGCGCGCCGGCAAGTTCCGATGCGCCGGCTGCGGCAGAGGCTACACAGGCGGCAGCCGCCGGTGCCGCACCGGTCAAGGATTCGACCACAAAATCGGATTCCGTGGTGCCGGCTGCCACGGGCGGTTGCGGTGGCGGCTGCGCCTGCCATTGACGCTTGCTTGACCCCAGCCAGAACTCATTGTGCCAATCAAGAAGTATCTGCTCACCGGACTGCTGGTCTGGTTGCCAACAGCAATTACGATCTGGGTGTTGCTGTGGTTGGTGGGCCTGCTGGACGCCATTTTCGGCGGTCTTTTGACCGGCCTTGCCGCGCTGACACCGGCCTCGACCGGAGTCTCGATCGATCAACTGCGCCACGTGCCGGGCCTGGGCGTGCTGCTGGTCTTTTCAGTCTTGTTGATCACCGGCGCTCTGGTGTCCAATGTGGCAGGGCGCTGGTGGCTGGCCCAGTGGGAAAAACTGTTTACTCATATCCCGGTCTTCAAGTCCATCTATAACAGCGTCAAGAAGGTTTCAGATACACTTTTTTCCAGCAACGGCAATGCCTTTCGCAAGGCGATGCTGGTTCAGTATCCGCGCGCCGGCGTCTGGACGGTTGCTTTTCTGACCGGTACGCCCGGCGGCGAGGTGGCCGAACATCTGGGCCCGGATTTTGTGAGTGTCTATGTGCCAACGACGCCCAATCCAACCAGCGGTTTCTTTTTGATCGTGCCGCGTGCAGAGGCCATCGAGCTCAACATCAGCGTGGATGAGGCCCTTACTTATGTCATTTCGATGGGTTCGGTGGCACCTGCCGCTTCGGTTGGCTATCGGCCAAAATAATTGCTTTGTTCTAACCTGCACCACCATGACGGTGGTGGCTTTGAAAGTTGTCTATGGCTATGCGTTCCCACTATTGCGGTCTTGTGACCGAAGCCCTTCTTGGTCAAACGGTCAGCCTGTGCGGCTGGGTCAATCGCCGCCGTGATCACGGTGGCGTGATTTTTGTCGATGTTCGTGATCGCGAAGGTTACGTACAGGTGGTATGTGACCCGGATCGCGCGGCCATGTTCGAAACGGCAGAAGGTCTTCGCAATGAGTATTGCATCCAGGTCAAGGGCTTGGTGCGTGAGCGGCCAGCCGGCACCATCAACGAGAGCCTCAAGAGTGGCAAGGTGGAGGTGTTGTGCCACGAGTTGACCGTGCTCAATCCGTCGGTCACACCACCGTTTCAACTGGACGACGAAAGTTTGAGTGAGACCACGCGCCTGACGCATCGGGTGCTGGACCTGCGCCGCCCCTATATGCAAAACAACCTGAGGCTGCGCTATCGCGTTGCCATGGAGGTGCGCAAGTATCTGGACGCCAATGGTTTCATTGATATCGAAACTCCGATGCTTGGAAAATCCACGCCAGAGGGTGCGCGCGATTACCTGGTTCCCAGTCGTGTCCACGAGGGTCATTTTTTTGCTTTGCCCCAAAGCCCGCAACTTTTCAAACAGTTGCTGATGATTGCGGGGTACGACCGCTACTATCAGATTACCAAGTGTTTTCGTGATGAAGATTTGCGTGCTGACCGTCAGCCCGAGTTCACGCAGATCGATATTGAAACGTCATTCCTGACCGAGCAGGATATTCGCGATCTGGTGCAGGGCATGATCACGACGGTATTCAAAAACACGCTCGATGTTGATCTTGGGGAATTTCCTGTGATGACCTATGGCGATGCGATTCGCCGCTATGGTTCCGACAAGCCTGATTTGCGGGTCAAACTTGAGTTCACGGAGCTGACCGATGTGATGGTGGATGTGGATTTCAAGGTTTTTTCTGGCGCTGCCACGATGAAAGATGGTCGTGTGGTTGGTTTGCGCGTTCCCGGTGGTGCCCGTGAGTCCGGTGGTCTGAGCCGTAGCGAAATTGACGCCTATGCCGAGTTCGTCAAGATTTATGGTGCCAAGGGACTGGCCTATATCAAGGTCAATGATGTCAATCAAGGCCCTGGTGACAAGAGCCATCGCTGGCCCGGCCTGCAGAGCCCCGTTGTAAAAAACCTGCATGACAAGGCGATCGCAGAAGTGCTGGCTCGCACCGGCGCTCAGGACGGTGATCTGGTCTTTTTTGGCGCCGACCGAGCCAAGATCGTCAACGACTCGATGGGCGCCTTGCGAATCAAGATCGGGCACAGTGAATTCGGCAGGAAGAATGCCTTGTTCGAGACTGGCTGGCGTCCGATGTGGGTGGTGGACTTTCCGATGTTCGAGTTTGACGAGGAGGCGCAACGCTACACCGCGGTGCACCATCCGTTTACCGCGCCCAAAGAGGGCCATGAAGACTGGATGGTCACCGCGCCCGACCGGTGCATTTCGCAAGGTTATGACATGGTTCTCAATGGCTGGGAGATGGGTGGGGGTTCGGTCCGTATTCACCGTGCCGATGTTCAACAAAAAGTATTTGATGCCTTGAAGATCACGCCCGAAGAAGCGCAGGAGAAGTTTGGTTTTCTGCTCGATGCTCTGCAGTATGGTGCGCCACCCCATGGCGGCCTGGCCTTTGGACTGGATCGCATCATTACATTGATGACGGGCGCTGAATCGATTCGCGATGTGATTGCCTTTCCGAAAACCCAGCGCGCCCAATGTTTGCTGACGCAAGCGCCGTCCCCTGTGGATGAAAAGCAGTTGCGTGAGTTGCACATCAGGCTGCGTGCGCCAGAGCCTGTCAAGGCGAATTGATCAAACGCTGACTTCAGCTTCAGGCAAAGTAGTAGGGTGATCGGTCAGCGCCCTTGTTATGTCAAGTGCCTTCAAAATTCCCCAATCCGTACTGGTGGTCATTTATACGCCGACCCTGGATGTGCTGTTGATCAAAAGGGCTGACGCAGATGAATTTTGGCAATCCGTCACTGGCAGCAAGGACTCTCTGGAGGAGTCGTACTGGCAAACCGCGGTGCGTGAAGTGCGCGAGGAAACCGGAATTGAATGTGATCCTGCCAGTCCCCTTGGAATGGGTCTGCATGACTGGCGACTGGAAAATGTGTATGACATTTATCCGCAATGGCAGCACCGCTATGCGCCAGGGGTGACGCGCAATACCGAACGCTTGTTTGGTCTGGCGGTGCCGGAGCGTCTGCCGATTTCTCTAAGCCCTCACGAACATACGGCGTACCTTTGGTTGCCCCACCGACAGGCGGCGGCTCGATGTTTTTCTCCATCCAATGCCGAGGCCATCCTGATGCTTTCGCGTTCTTTTCAAAACGGGTTGGTGCAATGAACAGCGTGCTGGTGGCCACTTACAACATTCACAAAGGCGTTCAGGGTGTAGGTCCGCGGCGCCGACTGGAAATTCACAATCTGGGTCATGCCGTAGAGCAACTCGACGCGGATATTGTCTGTCTGCAAGAAGTGCGCAAATTGCACCGGATCGAAGAGCGTCACTTTCCACGCTGGCCGGATATGCCGCAGGCCAATTTCCTGGCACCGGAAGGATACGAGGCGGTGTATCGAACCAACGCCCATACCCGACATGGCGAGCATGGCAACGCCCTGCTTTCGCGTTGGCCGGTGTTGACACATCAGCACGAGGACATGTCTGATCATCGGTTCGAGCAGCGTGGATTGCTGCACGTGGAGGTTCAGGTACATGGACAGGCCGTGCACGTCCTTGTCGTGCATCTCGGTCTGATTCGCTCCAGCCGTGGCCGACAGGCAGCACAGTTGCTGCGATTCATCGAGCGCGAAGTTCCATCGACAGCGCCATTGATCGTCGCCGGAGATTTCAATGATTGGGGAACATTGGTGGAACAGGTGATGTCAAGGGCCAATCTGGCCAGCTTCAAGGGTGCCAATCAGGCGACCTTTCCGGCGCGCTTGCCCTTGGTGCAACTGGACTACGTCTATGCGCGGGGGTTGCTGCCGTTAGGAGTCCATGTGCCGCGCGGGCGCATCTGGTGGCGCATGTCAGATCACCTTCCATTGATCGCGGAATTCGGGCTGCCGAAGGTTGAAACCAGGGGAGCTGTCGGATTTTGAGGGAGTTATGCAGCAATTTCGATCAGGCCACCAGGTTCAGTTGCTGCAAGGCGGGCAAGCGCTATTTCCGGCCCTGGTGCGGGCCATTGACTGCAGTGTGCACGAAGTTCGAATGGAGACCTACATCTTCAACGTTGAGGGAACTGCCGCGCAGGTGGCATTGGCCCTTGAACGTGCAGCGCAGCGCGGGGTCGACGTCTATCTGGCGCTAGACGGCGCCGGAACGCCCCGTATCCCGTCGTCATGGGCGGCTCGTTTTGACGCGGCCGGTGTCCAGTGGTGTATTTTTTCTCCACTGGGACGTTTTGGCATGCTGATACCCAACCGTTGGCGGCGGCTGCATCGAAAGCTCTGTGTCGTGGACGGCGCGGTGGCTTTCTGCGGTGGTATCAATGTGCTGGACGATTTCTTTGATCCAAACTACGGCGTTCTCGATACGCCACGGCTTGATTTTGCGGTTCGCGTGACCGGCCCGCTGGTGCAGACAGTGCATGAAGCAACAGCCAGTTTCTGGTGGCGCTTGCGCGCGGCCCGTACTGCGCGGCAGATCGATTTCCTAGCGACGTGGCGCACTTTGCAGGAGGCGGTAGCCTCGCCTGCCGGAATCGGCGTGAGCGCGAACTTGCCGTCCACGACGACATCAATTCAGACGACCAACGCCGAGCTGGTTTTGCGCGACAACCTCCGCAACCGGTTTCGCATTGAGCGCGCCTATCGAAAAGCCATTGGTGCTGCGCGGGAAGAGATCATTATTGCGAATGCCTATTTCTTGCCGGGCAAAAAATTGCGCAAGGGCCTGATGCTAGCGGCCCGCAGGGGGGTGCGGGTTCGCCTGTTGCTGCATGGTCGTTATGAGTACTTCATGCAGTATTACGCCACTCGGCCGGTCTACGGTGTAATGCTGGCGGCTGGCGTCGAGATTCACGAGTACTCGGCCGGGTTTCTGCACGCGAAGGTCGCGGTGATCGATGGACACTGGGCGACCGTGGGCTCATCCACCCTCGATCCCCTGAGCCTGCTTTTGGCACGCGAAGCCAACGTGGTGGTGGACGACGTCATGTTTGCACTGGACCTGCGCTCGCGCCTGGTGAACGCCATTGCCGAGGGTGGCGTCCAGATCAACCCTGCGGTTTATGCCAATCGACCTTGGCGGCAGCGCGCCTTGGACCGTTTGGCGTTTGGCTTGATGCGAACGCTGTTGTTTCTGTATGGCAAGCGCTATTGAGCGAGAAACCCTACTCCTGGAACGCTGCTAATATCAATCCATGTTAATGAAAAGTCACAGTACCATGAACTCTGTTGTTGCCGCTGAGGGCACCCCCGTATCCGTCAAAATTCGGGAGCGCCTGGTTGCAGCACGCAAGCGTTTCCATGCCAATGACAACATCGCGGATTTCATTGAGCCCGGAGAGCTTGAACTCTTGCTGGACGAAGTGGAGGAAAAAATGAAAGGCGTGCTGAGCAGCCTGGTCATTGACGTTGTACATGATCACAACACCGATGAAACAGCGCGCCGGGTCGCCAAACTTTATGTGGCTGAAGTGTTTCGTGGACGCTACGTCAGCGCCCCGCCTATCACTGAATTTCCCAATGCCGAGCATCTTAATGAGCTGATGATTGTGGGACCTATTACAGTGCGCAGCGCCTGCAGTCATCACTTGTGTCCGGTCATCGGACAAATCTGGATCGGGGTGTTGCCCAACGAACATACCAACGTGATCGGTTTGTCCAAGTACGCCCGTCTGGCTGAGTGGGTCATGGGCAGACCGCAGATTCAGGAAGAAGCGGTGGTTCAACTGGCGGATCTGATCCAGCAAAAGACCCAGCCCGATGGCTTGGCCATCGTCATGGAAGCGACTCACTTTTGCATGGGCTGGCGCGGTGTCAAAGACATGGACAGCAAGATGATCAATTCTGTGATGAGAGGCAGCTTTCTCAAAGACGCGAATTTACGCCGAGAGTTCCTCTCGCTTATTCCAAAGAAAGGCTGATGATGTTGGTACGCCTGCTCTATGCCAGCCGCGCGCTCGATACCAGTGACGAAGCGATCGAGGCTATTCTGACCCAGTCACGCAAGCACAATCCGCAGTGTGGCATCACCGGCATTCTTTGCTACGGGGGCGGTATATTTCTACAGGCCATTGAGGGCGGACGCACGGCAGTGAGCGAGTTGTTTGCCCATATTCAAAAGGATATTCGCCACAAGGATGTGGTGTTGTTGCATTACGAAGAAATACCGGAGCGTCGTTTTGGAGGTTGGACTATGGGACAGGTCAATATGTCCAAGATCAACGCTTCGATCCTGCTCAAGTACGCTGAAAAACCGGAGCTCGATCCCTATTCGGTGTCGGGGACGGTTTCGCTGGCTTTGCTCGAAGAGTTGATGGCCACCGCGTGCATCATGGGTCGAGCCTGACCTCGGCTTGGCGCGCAGCTGCAATCATTTACTTACGGCGCTGGCGGCGGGCGCAATTACCGTTTCTCTAAAACCTTTGTCGTTGACGGTGAGACCCTCGGCAGACAACTTGACTGCATTTTTCTGTCCCAGCCCTTTGACCCGTGAAATCAGGTCGTCCCAATCCTTGAATGGGCTTTTCTTGCGCTCATCAAGAATCTTGCCGGACATGGCCGGTCCGATGCCCTTGACGCTGTCGAGGTCGGCGACGCTGGCTTTGTTCACATCTACTCCAGCCAAGCAGATGGCGGCGCAAAGCGCAGCGATCAGACCCAAGACGATTTTCAGCATGCATTACTCCCGAAGTTGATCGGAGCCAAAAGCGGTCTAACCCTGGCGCCCTGATCACAACGGCGCCGCTGAACGCAAGGTTGACATGCCACCGTTGAAATCATCAGGACGGTCCGAGCAAGCGCTGTTCTCAGGATTGACTCAGCAACCACTTTATGTATTTGGAAACACCGCCCTGTACATCGGTAAACCGGTGTTCGCAACCGGCACGACGCAAGGCCGTCAAGTCCGCCTGGGTGTAGCACTGGTATTTTCCGCGCAGACTTTCGGGAAAGGCGACATACTCGATCAGACCCGAGGCGACGATGGATTCATACGACTGAGCGGGCTTGCCCTGACGCTCTCGCAAGGCGTTCACGACCGCGACTGCAACGTCGTTGAAGGGTTGGGCCTGACCGGTTCCCAAATTGAATATTCCGGAAACTCCCGCGTGATCTAAGAACCACAAGTTGACGGCCACGACATCGTCAACAAATACGAAATCGCGCATCTGGGCGCCCGCTGCATAGTCGCCATAATCGCCGAACAGCTTGACCTTGCCGTCAAGCGCAAACTGCTTGAACTGGTGAAAGGCCACGCTGGCCATACGCCCCTTGTGCTGTTCGCGCGGCCCGTAGACATTGAAATATCGAAAGCCGGCGACCTGAGCGGTCCCGCCAGCCGCCAGGCGTTCAAACTTATCGCCGAATTGGCGGCGCATGCGCTGGTCAAACAGCAGTTTCGAGTAGCCGTAGACGTTCAGCGGCCGCTCGAAAGCCGGATCCTCGCGA
>CAIVLG010000149.1 GCA_903906695.1 uncultured beta proteobacterium
CCTTCGTCTGCATGTCCCTGAGCCCACCGGGCGACCAGGCCATGACACAGACTTTTCCTACCTCCCCATCTCCAAAGCCGGCAGCGTGCGAAGACCGCCGGTGGATGCCACACCCGCGCAGACCAGTGACCTGGCGTTCACGTTGATACGGGTGCTCGACGACACTGGTCAGGCGGTTGGCCCCTGGGCGCCAAAAATGGACGTGGAACTGATGCGCCGCGGCCTGCGCGCCATGATGAAAACGCGCGCCTTTGATGCCCGCATGGTGATTGCGCAGCGGCAGAAAAAGATGTCGTTTTACATGCAGTGTCTGGGTGAAGAGGCGATTGCCACCGCCCACGCGCTGGCGCTGAGCGAGGGCGATATGTGCTTTCCGACCTACCGCCAGCAAGGTTTGCTGCTGGCACGCGAAGATGTATCGATGGTGGACATGATCTGCCAGCTTTTTTCCAACGAGCACGACCCGCTCAAGGGGCGCCAGCTGCCGGTCATGTATTCGAGCAAGAAGCAGGGCTTTTTCTCCATCTCGGGCAACCTGGCAACCCAAGTGATTCAGGCGGTCGGCTGGGCCATGGCCTCGGCCATCAAGGGCGACACCAAGGTGGCATCGAGCTGGATTGGCGACGGCGCCACGGCGGAAGCCGACTTTCATACCGGCCTGACCTTTGCCCACGTGTACCGCGCGCCGGTGATTCTGAACGTGGTCAACAACCAGTGGGCGATCTCCACCTTTCAGGCCATCGCCGGGGGTGAGGGAACCACCTTTGCAGCGCGAGGCGTCGGTTGCGGCATCGCTTCCCTGCGCGTTGACGGCAATGACTTTCTGGCGGTCTACGCGGCCTCCCAATGGGCACTGGAGCGAGCCCGCTCCAACCTCGGACCCACACTGATCGAGTGGGTGACTTACCGCGCCGGACCTCACTCCACCTCGGACGACCCGACCAAATACCGACCGGCCAGCGATGTCGCACGCTTTCCGCTGGGTGACCCGATTGCGCGGCTCAAGCAGCACCTGGTTGCCCTGGGCGCATGGTCTGACGCCGAACACCAGGCAGCGCAGGAGCAGGTGCAGGCCGAAGTCGCTGCCGCACAGAAAGAAGCCGAGAGCTACGGCACGCTGGCCGATGGCCACACGCAAAGCCCGGCCGCGATGTTTGAAGATGTCTACAAAGACATGCCGGCGCATCTGCGCCGGCAGCGCCAGGAACTCGGGGTTTGATTATGGACACCAAGACAAATGTTGGCACTAGTGCCGCCGCCGCGCCGGGCCGCCCCAAGCAAGGCACGGCCCCCTCGGGGGGCGAGTTATTGGGGTCAGACACCAATTTCGCTGCGACGCTTCGCGGCGCACCCGCCGGGCGAGCCGCAGGCTCGGCGAATTTGGGCTCTGACCCCAAAAACTCAAGCGTGGGGGCCACTGTACCTATGACAATGATCCAGGCTTTGCGTTCGGCCATGGATGTGATGCTGGAACGTGACGACAATGTCGTCGTGTACGGCCAAGACGTTGGCTACTTTGGCGGCGTCTTTCGCTGCACCGAAGGTCTGCAGAAAAAGTACGGTACCTCGCGCGTTTTCGACGCGCCAATTTCTGAAGGCGGCATCGTCGGCACGGCGGTGGGCATGGGCGCCTACGGCCTGCGCCCGGTGATCGAGATCCAGTTTGCCGATTACGTTTACCCGGCAACCGATCAGATCGTCTCGGAAGCGGCGCGCCTGCGCTACCGTTCGGTCGGCGATTTCACGGCACCGATCACCATTCGCATGCCCTGCGGCGGGGGCATCTACGGCGGCCAGACGCACAGCCAGAGCCCGGAATCCGTGTTTACCCAGGTCTGCGGTCTGCGCACCGTCATGCCATCGAATCCGTACGACGCCAAGGGTCTGCTGATTGCCTCGATCGAAAACGATGACCCTGTGATCTTTCTGGAACCGAAACGCCTTTACAACGGGCCGTTTGACGGTCACCACGACAAGCCAGTGGTGCCTTGGTCCAAGCACCCGATGGGCAATGTGCCCGAGGGTTACTACACGGTTCCCCTGGACACGGCAGCAGTGTTTCGGCCCGGCCAGGCCATGACCGTGATCACCTACGGCACCATGGTCTTTGTGGCCGAGGCCGCAGCCAGGGAGACCGGCATCGACGCCGAGATCATCGACCTGCGCTCGATCTGGCCGCTCGATCTGGAGACGATCGTGGCCTCGGTCAAGAAGACCGGACGCTGCGTCGTGCTGCACGAGGCGACACGCACCAGCGGCTTTGGAGCCGAACTGGTGTCTCTGATCCAGGAGCACTGCTTCTACCACCTGGAAGCACCGATCGAACGCGTCACCGGTTGGGACACGCCTTACCCGCATGCCCAGGAGTGGGCCTACTTTCCCGGACCGGCGCGCGTGGGCGCCGCGTTCAAGCGCACGATGGAGGCATGATGGGAACTCACACAATCAAGATGCCCGACATTGGCGAAGGCATTGCCGAAGTTGAGCTTGTCGCCTGGCATGTGAAGGTCGGCGATCTGGTCACCGAAGACCAGATTCTGGCCGACGTCATGACCGACAAGGCTACGGTCGAGATTCCATCGCCGGTGGCCGGCAAGGTGCTCGCGCTCGGTGGCGCCGTCGGTCAGGTGATGGCGGTCGGCTCCGACCTGATTCAGATCGAAGTGGAAGGCATGGCAAAGGCTGACCCCCAAGCTCCGCGCTCCGCGTCGTCGCTGCCCCCCGCGGGGGCTGATCCGGCTTGGGGCGGCCCGGCGCCGGATCGCGGCGGCGAACCCGCGCCGGCACCAGAACCCGCACCCGCCAAAGCCACAGCCACAGCCCCGGCTACCACAGCTGCGCCGGCTGCACAGCGTGAAACCGGCGTCGCACCAGCCCCGGTTCATGCACGCGCCAGCGGCGACAAGCCCATCGCCTCACCTGCCGTGCGACGCCGCGCCTGGAATCTCGGTATTGAATTGCAATTTGTGCCGGGCACGGGCCCAGCCGGCCGCATCACGCAGCAGGACCTGGACACTCACTCCAGCCGCGTCGGGCAATCCACAAGCGTGCCTCGGACCGACCAGCGTTACGCCGAGCGCAGCGCCGAAGAAGCGATCCCGGTGATCGGTCTGCGGCGCAGAATTGCACAGAAGATGCAGGAAGCCAAGCGGCGCATTCCCCACTTCACCTACGTCGAAGAAATCGACGTCACGGAACTCGAAGCCCTGCGCACACGGCTGAACGGCAGGTACGGCAAGGAACGCGCCCGTCTGACCCTGCTGCCCTTCCTGGTGCGTGCGGTGGTGCTGGCAGTGCGTGAGTTTCCGCAGGTCAACGCGCGCTACGACGATGATGCCGCCGTGGTAACGCGCTATGAGGCAGTCCATCTGGGCGTGGCAACGCAGACCGACGGCGGCCTCATGGTGCCCGTCATGCACCACGCCGAAACGCGCGACCTTTGGGCCTGCGCCGCCGAGCTGCTACGCCTGAGCGAGGCGGCACGCAGCGGCAAAGCCATGCGCGAGGAACTCACAGGCTCAACCATCACCATCACCAGCCTCGGGGCGCTGGGCGGCATCGTCAGCACACCGGTCATCAATCACCCAGAAGTCGCTATCGTGGGCGTGAACCGCATGGTCGAGCGACCGATGATCCGCAACGGTGC
>CAIVLG010000150.1 GCA_903906695.1 uncultured beta proteobacterium
CGGCGACCGCGTCGTCGCTGAAGATGATGTTGTCCTGCGGATAACCCTTGCGGAACTTCTTGCTGATCTCTTCGTCCAGATCGTCCGCCGCGTCCTTGGCCTCCCAGTAGCCCAGCGGCATGCGCAGCTCATGCAAGAGCGCGCCATCGACATTGATGTTGCTCTTGGTTGCGGTCTTGAGCGGGTACTCGGCCAGAAAAATCAGGTCGTGCTGGCGGCCCCAGTTCTTCAGTAAATCCTTGAACGCCTCACGCACGATGGTCTCGCGCTGGCTGCCACTGACCTTTTTGATGATGTCAAGCTGGCGCAGGTAATCGTTGATGAGGACCTGGCTCATCGTGCTGCCTTGGTCTTGGCCAGAGTGGTGATCGGCAGGAACAGACACAGCGGGTCGTCGGCTGTTTCAATGAAACCCAGTCGGGTGTAAAACGCTTTGGCCTTTTTGTCCTTGGCCTCGACCAGCACTGCGTACAAACCAACCTGTTGCGAAAATTCGAGAGCCAGCCGCAGGGCAAAGGCCAGCAGATCCTGCCCGATGCCGCCGCCCCGGTGCTGCAGCTCGACCGCCAGACGACCAAGCCGCAACATCGGCGCCGGATAGCGCGGCAACTTCAGCCCTTCGGGCAATTGCCTGCTAGCAACCTGACCGGCGCTGACCGAAACGAAGCCGCAAACGGTCAATCCATCCTCAGCCAAAGCTACATAGGTCTTGCCGAATCCGCGGCGCTGCAACTGACCTGCTTGTCGCAGCAGAAAGTCATTGAGTGCGTTCTGGCCGCAATCGAACCCCGCGCGCACATGGTGTGCTGCGAGCCGCTCAATGAGCACGGCCATCTAGCGCCGCGCCATCAGTTCTTGTAAAGCCGGAGTCGGACTTGCGGGTTTTTCACAGGCCGCTACAAACGACTGAAAAGCTTGCTGGGACAACATCAGGGAATCATCGTCTGCGACGACGCGGCGCGCTGCCTCGTAGGCGTTTTGCAGCACGAAGCCGGAGACGGTTGCTCCCATCATGGTCGCGGCACGCTCTATCGTGGCTTTGGCCTGCGGCGTAGTGCGAAGATTGATGCGGGCGGACTGAGTGGCACTGGCGGCGGAAGGCATGAATCTCTCCTTGAGATTTGAGTATTGTACGTCAAATTGACACACACGCACTCAGGAGCCAGCAATCGAAGACCGCCAACGCACACATTTTCAAGGTCGTATTGATTACTTCAGATCAAAGGCTCGGCAAAACACCCGCTGGCGGATGCCGCGACGAGACACCAACTATGATGGAGGGCAATCCAATGCTGGTGAGCAAAATGCATCCAACAGACTTGCCCTTAGTCAGCCACGGCACTTCGATGCCGATGGAAAGCCCATGAATGCACCACTGGAATTCTTTGCCACCGATGACGCCGTTACGTTGTTGGAGGCGTCGTTACTGGCGGCCAGAGGGGCCGAACGCCTGCACGCACTGGTGGCGCTGGCCTGGCAGATGCGCCAGAGGGATACCCGGCGCGCCCTGGCACTCGCTGATGAAGCCGATGCCGGTCTTGCCAGCGCTCGTTTGCCCGACACAGACCAAGCCTGCCTCAAAGCCCGACTGCAGCTGATACGGGGCGAGGCCAAATGGCTGTTTGGCGAGATCGATGCCAGCAGGGCCCTGGCCGAGAGCGCGCTGCACGGCTTTGGCACGCTTGGCGACATCAACGGCCCTGTGCCTGGCGGCGCACTGGGCTGTGCAGATGCGCATTGGCTGCTGGCTTGGCTGGCTATCGATCAAGGCGATGGTGCGCGCATAGGTACCGAACTGGAGTCAATGAGTGCCGCAGCCATTGGCCGCGACCCCGTGCGCGCCACAGTCGTGCAAGCGGCACTGGCGCGCCATGCAGCTTTCAGCGATGTTGCCGCTGCCAAGGAAAAATGGGGTGCCTACTTTGCCCAACAGTCCGGCAGTCTGCACCCGGCGGCCCAGTGCTGGGTCGAGGAATTTCGGGGTCTGGTCGCATCACTCAGCAGCGACTCGGTCCAATGCTTCCGCCATTTGAGCAACGCCTATTCGCTCGCGCTGGCCAGTGGTCAACAGTGGCGCGCGATGATCACCGCCAGCAACATCGGCGGCAATTTCAATAACCTCAACGACTACCACGCCGCGCTCGAATGGATGCAGCGCGGGCTGGATCTGGCGCGTCCCAGCGGCTGGCCGGGTACGATCGGTACTACGCTCTTGCAAGCCGCCGAGACCCTGCGCTTGTTGCAGCGTTTCGATGCCGCCGCCGAGATGCTGCGCGAAGCGCTGGCATTGATGGCGCCACTGTCGGCCTCGCGCAGTTACGGCATCGCGCTGGTTTACCTGGGCGACGTGGAGCTCGACCGCAAGCACTACGCCAGTGCGCTCGACACGTTCCGCCAGTTGGAGAAGCGCGCCGTCGAACTCGCCCAAGGCGACATGCTTTCGGAAGCGCAGCGCGGCCAGGCCAAAGCGTTGCTGGAGCTTGGTCAGCCTGAGCCTGCATTGCAAGCGGCAAAGGCCGCACTCGCGGCTGCAAAATCCGATGCCTACCGCCAGCTCACCGCTTTGCGGGTGATGGCCGACATACACACCCGCCATGCGTTGCCGTCCCCGCCCGGCATGAGCGCTCCCAGCGCCCCGCTGCATTACCTTCACCTGGCGCTCGATGCCGCCGCGACCATGGAGAACTACACCGTCCCCGGCGACTTGCTGGAGGCGCTGGCACAGGCCTACGCGAATGTGGGCGACCACGTGCAGGCGTTTGAGATCAGCAAGCAAGCCAATCAAGCGCGCGAAAAAATTCACAGCACCGAGGCCAGCAACCGCGCCAGCGCCATGCAGGTCAGCCACGAGACCGAAAAGGCCCGTGCCGACGCATCACATCACCGTCAACTCGCATTGGCCCACGCCGAGCGTGCCGAAAGTCTAATCAAAGCCAACACCACGCTGGAGCAGCTCGGCAGAATCGGTCGCGAGATCACCCGTAAACTGGATGCTGCTTCGACCTTCAGCGCACTTGACCAGTACGTTCATGCGCTGCTGGATGCACCCACTTTTGCAATTTTTCGGCTTGAGCCAGATGGCCTGACACTGAAAATGGCGTTTGGAGTCGAAGCTGGGAAACCCCTTGCGCCGGTTCAACTTCGACTGGACGATCCTGTCAGTCAACACGCTCGTTGTGCTCGACTGAGGCAAGAAATCGTGCTTGATTTTGAGAAGGGACAAGGAGTCACCATCGCTGGTACGCTCGAAACCCTTAGCGTGATGTTCGCCCCATTGATGGTTGATGAACGCCTGTTGGGCGTCATGACGATCCAGTCACAGCAACCCCGTGCTTACGGCGAACGCGAAGTTGCCATCTTTCGCACCTTGTGCGCCTATGGTGCCATCGCATTGGCCAACGGCGAGGCACAGGCGCAACTGATTGCAACGAACGCCAAACTGGCAGCAGCCCATGGTGAACTGGAAAGGCAGGCCCAAAAGTTGCGCGAGGTCAACGAACAGCGCTCGCGCTTTCTGTCCATGACCAGCCACGAATTCCGTACGCCATTGGCGACCATTTCATCATCAGCGGAGCTGCTCAGGCACTATGACGCACGCCTGTCCGCAGCAGACAAGATCGAATTGACTACCTCGATAGAGAACGGCGTCAAACGCATGACCGAAATGCTGGACAAGGTGCTGACCATTGGCAAAGCCGAAGGCGGTATGCTGGAGTTCAATCCAGTGCCGATCAATCTGCATGCACTCTGCGAAGACATGGTGGAGCACGCCAGGCTCCAGTGGCCAAATTCCCGGTGTGAAGTCAGTACCGCTTTCGACCTAGAAGAGACCCACGGCCTTTTTGATGCGAAGTTGGTGCGACACATATTCGACAATCTGCTGTCCAACGCAATCAAGTACTCGCCCAACGGTGGCACCGTGCGATTTGCAGTTCGAAAAGTGGATGGCCGTACGCTGTTCAAGGTGTCAGACGAAGGCATAGGCGTGCCGCAAGAAGACCTGGCGAAATTGTTCGATTCGTTTCAACGCGCCAGCAATGTTGGCGGGATTCCCGGCACCGGTCTGGGGCTGGCGATTGCAAAAAGTTCAGTGGATCTGCACGGTGGCTCGATCTCTGTGACGAGCCAGTTGGGGCTTGGCACCTGTATTGAGGTTCGACTCTGACTCAGGACATGACTGGCCGACGCGACTGAGATCAAGACCCGACCGCCACTCAATCCCGAAAGACGCGATGGTGCAAGCGGCGCAGCGACCACCAGACCGTTAGCGCCACCAGCGGAATGGCCACCGCCGCAGTGCTCTCGGCGCTCCACGGCCAGCCGATGCTGTGCGCAGCCTTGGCCAGATAACTGATCAGGCCGACGATGTAGTAGGTGATGGCGGCCACGGATAGGCCTTCCACGGTGGTCTGCAACTTGAGCTGCAGGCCCTGGCGGCTGTTCATGGTGGCGAGCAGAGCCTGCGAGCTTTGCTGCTGCTCAATCTCGACACGGGTTCGCAACAGGTTGCTGATCCTTGAGACCCGTTGCGACAGCGCATCCTGCCGGCGCGTCGCCCAGGCGCAGGTGCTGCGCGCCGGGCTCAGGCGTCGCTCCATGAACTCGCCAATCGTCTGCATGCCCGCCAGCGCGGTCTCGCGAATGTCACTGATGCGCTTGTCCACCAATTCAAAGTAAGCCATGCTGGCCGAGAATCGCGAATGCGTTGCGGCATGCTGGCTCTCGACCTGCCCGGCCAGCTTGGTCAGACGATCCAGCAAGGCCGGCTCGTCGTGCGCGGTGGCGCTGCGGATGGCGCTGGCGAGTTCGGCCAGCTCGCGCTCGGCGCTCGACAAAATCTGACTGGCTTCACGCGCCGCCGGCAATCCCAGCAGTGCGGCCATGCGGTAGGTCTCGATCTCGAGCAGGCGCTGCACCAGGCGACCGAGCCGGCGCGGCGACATGTTCCCACTGAGCAGGAGCATGCGCGAGAAACCATCGGCATGCATGGCGAAGTCGGTATAAACCTCGGCCGCGCCACCCGCCACACTGGACGCCACCAGGGTATCTTCGAGCAGCATCTGCTTGACCAGCGCCGATGCACCCAAGGCATGACTCGGCAAAACCCAGAGGTGCATGCTCGACAGGCACTGGCCCGGCAACGCAGCAAACCAGCTGTGCGGCAGTACCTCCAGCGCACGCTCGGGCTCGCTTTCGCCAAAGCGCTGAGTCGGCAACGGGCACATGAAGGTCCAGGTCACAAATTCTGTATGAAGCTCCCATCGAATATGGAATGCGCCCAGGTCCATCCGAAAGTGACTGGACTGCGGATCTGGCAGTGGCAAGTGATGGTCGCGCAGCAAAGCCGCGATGTGCACGCGACTGGCTTCACGCTGCGCCTCGTCACACACCATAACGACGTTCGAGATCGCCAGCGGCGCAGTCAGCGCCTGCGGCGGCCGGGCGTGAACTTCGTTGTGCAGGGCGGCGCGTTGCGGATGCTGCGGCAGATGGTGGTTGAGTTGCATAAGTCTTCCGTACGGGAATTGTGCCGCAGATGGGTTTCACTGCGACAGATTCAACGGATGCGCAAATTGGAACGGTTGTCTTGAAATGACCCTGCAAGACCTCAGGTTGAAGGCAATATGAACATCAAGCTGAGTTTGAGACGACCGCTCTTCTATGTTTTGATTCCTGTCCTTCTGGTACTGGCGTTTGTTGGATTTCCACCGCCGTTTGCACCTTTGCTTCGGACAAAGCCAAAACAAGAACAGTCGGTTCCAGCCGAAGAGGTCACCAAGAAGATACATGGATAGTTTTTGCGAAACTTTCAATTGCCGCGCGGCCAATCAGTAGGTCAATTTGTGCAAGTTTGAATCGACCCAGATTGAAATCACCCGCAGGTACGGCGATCATGGGAATTGAGGTAGGTAGACAAGTAACGCCAGACGTGTCCGAGCGCGGCGACGCAGGCTGTGAATGTAACCTTTTCGCAGTTGGTCGGTATAAGCAATAGACAATCAAAATATGCCCTGAAATACGCCATGCCAACCACTGCCGCTAAAACCAAGACAGGCTTCACTGGATACGCAGTTGGACCGTCAATCACCGCGGGAGGTGCAGGTGAATGATCAGGCCATTCTGGAGCGCATTGCCAGCGGTGAACGTGAGGCCTTTGCCGAACTGGTGCAGCGTTACCAGCAGCCTTTGTTCGGATTTCTTGGGCGAATGGGCATGACACAGGCGCAGGCCGAAGACCTGGCCCAGGAAACCTTTCTTCGCGCCTGGTCGCATCTTCACCAATTTGATCCGACTCGTGCCCAGTTCAATACATGGCTGCATACCATCGCACGAAACCTGGCGCTCACCTTCCTGACCTCACGCCAGCAACAGGCAGTCATACCGGATGATGCGCTGGGCGAAGTGGCTTGCGAGCAGCCCAATCCAATGCAGCACCTGCATGCCAAACAGGAACGGGAGTTGCTCCAACAGGCTCTTCGGTGCCTGCCGATGGCAGATCGCAGTGCGCTGGCTTTGGCCTACGTGCACGGCCTGTCGCTTACTGAGGTGGCACGGATCGAAGGCACCAGTCTGCCCGCCATCAAGACCCGACTGCACCGCGCACGCCAGGCTCTGCGCAGCATGCTCGAAACCACAACCGCGCAGGAGAACAGCCATGAATGACGATCTGGACACCTTGCTGAGCCAGGACCTGCTACAGCCACCAACGGACTTCAGCTACCGCGTGATGCAGGGCATCAAGCCATTGCCCATGCCCTTCAAAGAAGCCCACGCACTGCACCTATCACAGCCGGCACCTGCACTTCGCAAACTGGCGATCCACGCAGCAATGATTGCTGCGGGACTGCTGGGCCTGAGTCAAGTTGTGGGCTTTGTATTTGGTGTGTGGGTCGCATCCTCGGCCCTTTAAGCCAACGCTGCCTTGAATGATGAGAACGAAAGTCGAAAGGAATTTGCCATGACCGACATGAATCCCCAATCTGCCAGAAACCTGCATCTGCCGTCATCTGAGTCGATGCAGTTCGCGCCACGCAGGCCTTGGCTCGCGGCACTGGCTTCACTCGTGCTGCCCGGCCTGGGTCAGTTATATAACGGCGAACTCAACCGGGCAATTTGGCTGTTTCTGAGCTTCGCCCTGCTGTTGATTCCCGGGCACACACTCGTCGCCCTGTATCTTCCGGATGGCTCGATGGTGCCGGCTCTGGTGCTTGGGCTGCTCGTGACATTGGCGCTCTGGGCTTCTGGCATATGGCAGGCCTGGCGCACGGCGTGTAGCTATCAGGCATATCGCGCGCGGCCCTGGCAGATCAGTGGCGTCTACGCTCTGGTATTTGTACTTTGCGATCTGGTCGCTCTGCCACTGCTTACCCTTTATGTGCGCGAACATCAGGTCGAGCCGTTTCGCATTCCCTCCCACAGCATGGAGCCCAGCGTTTTGCAGGGTGACTACATCTTTGCCGACAAGCGCTATAACTGCCCAGGTTGCATGCAGGGTGTACACCGCGGCGATATTGCCATCTTTGCCTATCCGAATGACCGCAGTGTGCGGTATATCAAACGTGTGATCGCACTACCTGGGGACCTTGTCGAATACCGGGACCAGCAGATCCGCATCAATGGCCAGCCACTGCAAAGCTCGCACGATGGCGCAACTGCTGGCGTTGTCAACGAGCAGATTGACGGGCGCAACTGGCAGGTACGCCAGGCAGGGACAGTTGCACAGTCACAACCTGAAACCGTATTGCCCGCCATGAATCGGGCTCCCGTTCAGCCAGCCACAGAACTGACTCTGCGTGTGCCTGATGGCCAGGTCTTTGTGATGGGCGACAACCGTGGCAACAGCGTTGACTCGCGGGCCTTCGGCACCGTGCCGCTGCAAGACATTCTGGGTCGCGCTCGACAGGTCTGGTTCTCAAGCGATCACGGCAAGATTCGCTGGGACCGACTGGGTCTGGTTCTGCAATAAGCTCAAAGCCAGGAGCTGCGCACGCTCAATAACCGGCCAAACGTGACGAAGACGCTGTCGTTTTCGCTTGCCTCACTACGCCGTTGTGAGCGACGGCGTGGCACTCAATACCTCCTGCAGCACGGTCAGACCTTCGGCCACACGCAGCACGCCGGCCAGACGCAGCGGGCGCATGCCGTCGCTGATGGCCTGCCGCCTGAGCGCATCAATACTGGGTTCGCGATTGATTTTTTCCTTGAAGGCTTCGCTGACGACCAGCAGTTCGTAGAGCCCCATGCGCCCCATGAAACCGGTCATGCGGCAGTCCACACAACCGACCGGCCTGAACGGTCGGTAGGCGCCATTGATCTGCCACGGCTTGACCACCTCGGCCAGCGCTGCCTGCGTCGCGGCCGGGTCGGGTGCCTTGCATTGCTTGCACAGGGTTCGCACCAGACGCTGCGCCAGCACGCCAAGCAAAGTGGCGTTGATCAAATAGGCCGGCACCCCAAGTTCCAGCAGCCGGGTGATGGCCGATGGCGCGTCATTGGTGTGCAGGGTCGAAAACACCAGATGCCCGGTCAGGGCTGCCTGCACCGCCATCTCGGCCGTCTGCTGGTCGCGAATTTCACCGACCATGATGATGTCCGGGTCCTGCCGCATCAGGGCGCGCAGGCCCTCGGTAAAGCCGAAGTCAAGCTGCGGCTGGACCTGGGTCTGATTGAAGGACGGCTCGATCATCTCGATCGGATCCTCCACGGTGCTGACGTTGACCTCTTCGGTCGCCACCCGTTTCAGCGTCGAATAGAGGGTCGTGGTTTTGCCCGAGCCGGTCGGTCCGGTGACCAGGATGATGCCGGTCGGGCGCTTCACCAGAGCCTCCCAGCGCTGCGCGTCATGGCCCGAAAAACCCAGCGCATCCAGGTCCTTGACGACGGTTTCGGGATCGAAAATACGCATCACCATCTTCTCGCCGAAGGCCGTCGGCAGGGTCGAGATGCGCATCTCGATCTCGTCGCCGGCCGGGTTGCGGGTTTTGATGCGGCCATCCTGCGGCCTGCGCTTCTCCACCACGTCCATGCGTCCGAGCAGCTTGATGCGCGCCGTCATTGCGCCCAGCACGCCCATCGGCATCTGATAGACCGGATGCAACACGCCGTCGATCCGAAAACGGATCACGCCCTGCTCGCGCCGGGGTTCCAGGTGAATGTCGCTGGCACGCTGGTCAAAAGCGTACTGCCAGAGCCAGTCCACCACCTGCACCACACTCTGGTCGTTGGCATCGATCTGCTTGTTGCTTTTGCCCAACTCCACCAACTGCTCGAAGCTGGCGCCACTGGTGTTGCCGCCGCTCTTGTTGGCGGCCTTGACCGACTTGGCGAGGGCAAAGAATTCGGCGGTATAACGAGCAATTTCCTGGGGGCTTGACAGCACCCGGCGCACCGTGCGGCGCGACTGGCGCTCGACCTCTGCCACCCAATCGATGACAAAGGGCTCGGTGACAGCGACCACCACCTCGGCCGCAGTGACCTGCACCGGCAAAATCTTGTGGCGTTCGGCATAAACAGCGCTCATGGTTTCGGCCACCTTGCCGACGTCGACCTTCAGCGGGTCAATGCGCAAATAGTCCAATCCGGTGCGCAATGCCAGCCATTGCGTCAGCAGTTCGATGTCGAGCGCCTTGCCATCGCTGGCTCGGTGTACTGACACACTGGCCAGGCGCACCAGCGGGTGTTGCGTGCTCTCGGCCTGGGCACAGCGCGCTGTGATGCGCTGCGCCTCGGCCGCACTGATGACGCCATCCTGTTGCAGCCACTCGACCAGACGGCGCCAGTCCAGCGGCCCGCTGTGAAGACCTGCAACAGGAGACTTGGAGCGCGAGTTGTTGTTCATAGCAGCATCGGTTTGAAAACCCGCACCCACTTGGCTGCGGGCAAGCCCCAGGCGCTCTCAATGAGGTCGGCGCGTTGGCGCAACAACTCGCGCCGGGGCCGACTTGCCGTGCGCTGCGCCAGCACCACGGTATTACCTTCGCGTGTCGGTTTGAAAGCCCAGACGGCGTCGGCGCCGAAGGCGGCCGAGATCTTTTCGACGCTGCGCACAAAGCTCGACGATCGACCGAAAAGGTTGACCGTCATGCAGCCGTCGATTGTCAGAAGGCGTCGGCAGTTTGCGTAAAACGGCAGGCTGTCGAGTACCGGCGCGGCAGCCTCCTGGTCGTACAAATCAACCTGCAGCGCATCCACCGTGCCCCACCATTTCGAATCCTCGATCTCGATGGCGGCGTCCGCCAGCACCACCTGCAGGCGCGCATTTTCAGCCGGCAGCTTGAACCAGCCGCGGCAGGCCACCAGCACCTGCGGGTTGAGTTCGACCGCGCTGGTCTTCATGCGCAAATGCTTGTGGCAGAACTTGGTCAGCGAGCCGGCCCCAAGCCCCAACTGCATGGCGCGTCGCGCGCTCACGCTGGTGGGTTCGACAAACAGCAACCAGGCCATCATGCGCTGGGTGTATTCGTGATACAGCGCCGTCGGCGCGTCGAGCAGCATGCTGCCCTGAACCCACGGCGTGCCCAGATGCAGGTGCCGCAGCGGACCATCATCAGAGAAGTTGACTTCGGGCAGCGAGGGGTGGCGTTTCTTCAAGATGGGGCGATTATCCCCAAACGTGCGTCAATGATGCAGTTGGGCCAGACGCGGCTTCTGGGCGGCCGGCAGCAAGCCGTTAAACATGGCGGTGGTGGTGGCGATGCGCTTGCTGGCAGCAGACTCTCCGACACCCTTGGCAAGCATCGTCATTGCATCACAGCGCAGATACCACAAGGCCTGCAAGTCACGCGCAAAAACGATTCTGACGTAAACCCGCGTCAACTTGTTGCTTTCATCGGCTTCGGTCAAATCATTCAGCATCGCCTGCCTGATATCGACGATCCGGCTCGGATCGCATCGATCCGACTTGGATATGCCCAGCCGTTCCATCAGGCTGGATGAATATTTTGATAGGTTCCAACTCATTTTCATTAGGGGTGTCGTTGAATCGCTGTTCCCTTGAGGGATGAATCAATTCTGGACGGCTTGGCCCCCGCTGCAAATGGCTTTGGTGCACCCTTTTGCTAGTAGTTATGCATGTCTCGTTGGTGAGCGCAAAGCAGTAGATTGGCACCAGGCTACCTAGTACATATGACATGTCGCCCGATGCTATAGTGGGCCATTTCCGCGGGAGATACCTTGAGCACCTCATGCACCGGCAACCTGGACACCGGCTTCGCCGCTCTGGACTATCTGCAAATCGGCCTGCTGGGGGTGGTCCAGGGCATCACTGAACTGCTGCCGATTTCGTCGACAGCGCACATGCGGATCATTCCGGCGCTGCTGGGGTGGACCGATCCGGGCTCGGCATTTTCGGCGGCGATGCAGTTGGCCGCGCTGGCCGCCGTGCTGACCTATTTCTGGAACGATGTCCGTCAGCTTGTGACCGGCAGTTCGGCTGCCATTCGCAGGCGCGACTTCCAGCATCCCTCGTTTCGGCTGGCGGTCGGCATTTTGATCGCCACGATCCCGATCGGGCTGGCAGGGATTGCGCTTTCCACCCTGCTCAACACCTGCAACACACCTCTGCGCGGCCTGCTGGTAATTGGAATTTCGTCGATCGTCATGGCCGTCCTGCTCGGCGTTTCCGAACTGACCTGCAGCCACAAACGCAGTGTGGCGGACATGCGCTTGCGCGATGCCCTGCTGGTCGGACTGGCTCAGGTCGGAGCCCTGATCCCGGGCGTATCGCGCTCCGGATCGACCTTGACCGCCGCGCTATTTTTGAACTTCAAGCGCGAGGAGGCGGCCCAGTTTTCTTTCCTGCTGGGCTTGCCGGCGATTACCCTGGCAGGACTGAAGGAGCTTTGGCACCTGTACCAGGCTCACTTGAGCGCTGCCGCCTGGTCGCATCTGCTGTTCGGTCTGCTGGTGGCCAGTCTTTCGGCGTTTGCAGCGATTTGGGGTCTGATGAAATTCCTGGAAAAGTTCTCGACCTGGCCTTTTGTCGCTTACCGTGCGGCGATGGGCATTTTCCTGATTGTTGCAGTCACCCTTGGCTGGCTGACTTGAGATAAAAGCCCCTGACGTCGGCCTCGTTTAGACTACCCGGGCACCGAAGCCCGGCTTGAATTGTTGGACTGATATCAAATGGATTTATTTTCCTGGGTCTACTACAAGGTCCGCAAATACTGGAAGGCCGTTCGACTCTACCTTGTGATCGCTGGCCCGGGCCTGGTCGTGATGGTGGCCGACAACGATGCCGGCGGCATTACCACCTACGCCGCCACCGGCGCCAAATACGGTTTCAACCTGATCTGGTTCCTGCTGATCCTGATACCGGTTGCCTACTACGTGCAGGAAATGACGGTGCGCCTGGGCGCCGTCACCAAACGCGGCCACGCCGAAGCGATCTTTGACGGCTTCGGTGCCTTCTGGGGCTGGTTCTCGCTGATCGACCTGATGATTGTCGACTGGCTGACACTGGTCACCGAATTCATTGGCATGACTTCGGCCCTGAGCATCTTCGGTGTTGCCCCATGGATCACCGTGGCCGGTGTCGTCACCTTGATGGGCATCATCGTGATCAATGGGCGCTACTGGACCTGGGAAAAGATTGCATTGCTGTTCTGCACCCTCAATCTGATCTACATCCCGGCCGCATTCATGGTGCACCCTTCAGTCTCGGACATCTTCAAGCAGGGCCTGATCCCGAATTTCCCGGGCGGTTTCAACGGTGAGTTGTTCTTCATTCTGATGGCCAACATCGGCACCACCATCGCGCCCTGGATGCTGTTCTTCCAGCAAAGCGCGGTGGTCGACAAAGGCATGCTCGAAAAAGACATTCCGTGGGGCAAATTCGATACGCTGGTCGGCTCTGTCTTCACGGTGGTGGTGGCCGTGTTCATCGTCATTCTGACCGGCGCAGTGCTCAAGGGTGTCGCCATCGACGACGCGGCGCAGGCGGCGGCTATGCTGATGCAAACCAACCATTACGTCGGCACTTTCATGGCAATTGGCCTGTTCGACGCCGGCCTGCTCGGCGCCATCTGCATTTCGCTGGCCAGCTCCTGGGCTTTCGGCGAAATCTTCGGCTGGGCGCACTCGCTCAATCAGAACATCAAGGAAGCGCCCTGGTTCTACATCACCTACTTCTTTACCTTGATCACGGCCGGTCTGGTGGTGTTGATTCCAGGCGCGCCTCTGGTGCTGATCACGCTGTTCGTTCAGGTCGTTGCCGTCACGCTGCTTCCCGCGGCGCTGGTATTCCTGATTTTGCTGCTCAATGACAAGAAGCACATGGGCGAATACTGCAACAGTCTGACGGAAAACCTGATCGGCGGTTTCATCGTCGTCGCCATCGTGATTCTGTCGACGCTGTATGGCGTCAGCGTCATGTTCCCCGACCTGTTTCACTGACTCCGAAGGACATCGACATGGTATCGAGCTTGCATCGCCTGATCCGCAAGATTCAGGAAATCAACCAGCGCTACAACAAGCCGCATATCGAGATGACGCCGCTGGTGAAGCTCTCCTTGATGGCCTTGCGCGTCTATCTGTTGCTGCTGGTCGGTCTGATTGTTTACAAATTTGTGCTGACCCTGAGCGCCGGAGCGATTCAATGATCACGCTGCTGGAGCACAAGTTTTTCCTGAGCGAAATTATCGGTCGCAAGGTTTACCTCAAGACCCAGCAAATCGGTCGCCTCGACGATATGGTGATCGTTGAAACCGGGAAACTACCCGAGGTCAGCCACTTCGTCGTTACGCGCTCCTTTGGTTACCCGTCGCTGCTGCTGCCGTGGGACAAACTGACACTGATCTCAAACACCGAAATTGTTTTCGACGTGAGCGCCCCGCCACACGACTATGAGCGGGCGCCACCGGAGGGGTCCATTCTGCTTAGGGCGCACATTCTGGACAAGAAGATCCTCGACATGGACGATCACGAAGTCGAGATCATCTATGACATCAGCCTGGAATTTCAGGCCGGCAAGCTGTACGTCAGCGAGGTTGATTTCAGTCGGCGACGCCTGCTGCGCAGGATGGGTTTGAAAAGACTTGCCAACTGGATTTCGGAGCAAAGGCAGGAAACAACCGTTTCCTGGCTGTACGTGCAGGCGCTGCCCGAGCATATCGGCGCCTTCAAGGGTCACGTCAAACTCAATGTGCTAAAAGAAAACATCAGTGACATTCATCCGGTCGATCTGGCCGACATCCTCGAAGAACTCGAAGGCGACCAGCGTCTGGCAGTGTTCAAGGAGCTTGAAACCGAACACGCCTCCGACACGCTGGAAGAGGTCGAGCCGCGGGTGCAACGAGAGCTGATTCACGCCATCGACAAGCAGCGCGCGGCACAACTGATAGACGCCATGAGCCCGGGCCAGGCGGCCGATATTCTGGCCGCGCTGCCGACGTCGGAAGCCGACGAATTGCTGTTGCTGATGGACCGGGAGAATGCCACCAAGGTACAGCGAATCATCGACCAGCACGATGAGAACATTCTTTTGTTCTCAACCCAGCAATTCATGAAGATGCTCGTATCCACACCGGTAGACAGCGTCATGGTCAATTTTCGGACCATCGCGCGCGACATGGACGTCATCATGTATGTCTACGTCGTCGACGAACATGGCGTCCTCAAGGGTGTGGTTGACTTCCGCGAGTTGCTGGCCGCCGAGCCTGACCAACTGCTTGGAGAAATCATGACCGACAAGTTCATCGCGCTGAACCAGGACGATACCCTGCACGACGCAACGGTCTTGTTCACCCGCTACGGCTTTCGAGCGATCCCGGTCGTCGACGCTCAGGAAACGCTGCTGGCAGTGGTCTCCTACCGCGACATTCGAGGCATCAAGCCGCGCCTTGACTGAAGTCTGTAGCAACGAATTCAAGCCGCAACAACAGTCCGCTGCCCGCCTGCACGGGCGTCAGCAACTGCACCGTACCGCCGCATTGGGTCACCAGTTCCTTGACGATGGAAAGTCCCAGACCACTGCCCACGCTCGCGCTCTGACCGAGGCGAAAGAAACGCTGGAAAACCTGGTCCCGACTTTCCTCCGGCACACCGGGTCCGTTGTCCTGCACCTCCACTGAAATCCCTTCGTTGCTCGAGCAAATCCGCACCGTCACGACACCGCCGACCGGTGTGTAGCGGATCGCGTTGTCGATCACATTGACGGCAATTTCACGCAGGGCTGCCGGATCGATCACGGCCCACGTGTCGGTTCCGCTGCGCTCGAAGCCCAGATCGATATGCTTGTGGTCCGCCTGAAAGGCGAGGTCCTCCAGCACCTCCTGGACAATATCGCAGCAGATCTGGGTGCTCACCGGCGTCGCTGCAGCGATGTGTGCCTCTGCTGCCGACAGGGTCAGGAACTGATTCACCATGCGCGTCGTTTGCTGCAGTGTCTTGCGTGCCGCCAGCAGCGGCAGATCGGCGCCTGCGCTGTCTTTGGCGCGCAAGGCGTCGCTGATCTGAGTGTTCAAGACGGCAAGCGGGGTACGCAACTGGTGCGCCGCATTCTGGATAAACGCACTGCGCAAACGGGTGTGCGTTTCCAGCCGGTCAATGTAGTCGTTGAACGAATCCACCAGCGGCGTCAGTTCTGTCGGAATGCGATCGGTCTGCAGCGGTTGCAGTGAACCTTCCTGGCGCGCGCGAACATCGTTGCGCAACCGGATCAAGGGTCGCAAGCCGCGATGCAATCCAAACAGGATGAAGACGGTGGCCAACGCCAATATCAGCAACTGCTGTCCGACCGCGTGCAACCAGAGCTTGTCGCTCAGCTGGTCGTGCGCATGAGCGGTTTGCGCCATCTCGACGATCACTGGCAGCGCCGACGGGTTGCCCACCACCGGTTGAAAGAAGGCGACGACCCGGACCGGCTCACCACGCATGCTGGCCGCAAAAAACTGAGGTGAATCAACCGAGGAGAACCTGGCCGGCAAGGGCAAATCCGCGTAGCCCGATAGCAATTCACCGGTGCCGGTGGTGACGCGGTAGAAGATCCGGTCCGGCAGTTCGGACTGGAAAAGCTCAAGCGCAGCGGGCGGTATTTGATGCTGAAACACCCCCTCTTCAAAGCTGATCTGTTGCGCAATCATGCGCGCCGAACCGAGCAGCAGTCGGTCCTGCACGACCGAGGCGGTTGCTGCCGAACTCTGGTAGGTGAGCCAGGCATCGACCGCGACAGCTGCGGCGACCGGCAACAAAACCCAGCCCAGCAACTGCCTTTGCAGGCTGCTATGCATGGGCTGCCTGGCGCAGCAGGTAACCCAGGCCGCGTAGTGTCAGTATCTTGGCCGAGCTGCTTTCGAGTTTCTTGCGCAAGCGGTGCACATAGATTTCAATCGCATCGATGGACGCTTCTTCATCCAGCGAAAACAGGCTTTGCGCCAGCGCCTGCTTGGTGACGGTGGTGCCGGCCTTGCGAATCAACAACTCGAGCACGGCGCGCTCGCGCGGCGTCAGGGCCAGCGCTTGCTGCGCCACAAGAAATTCGCGCGTGTTGGTGTTGTAGGCCAGATCGCCGCAGCTGAGCAGTGGACTGGGCTGCCCTGACGAGCGACGCAGCAGCATGCGAATGCGGGCTTCGAGTTCTTCGATCTCAAATGGTTTGGCCATGTAATCATCGGCACCGTCGTCAAGTTCCCGGACCCGGCTCTGAATCGTATTGTTGGCGGTGAGCACCAGCACGGGCGTTGGATCCTGGCGCGCGCGCAAGCGCCGCAATACTTCCTTGCCATCCAGCTTGGGCAGTGCAAGGTCGAGAATGACCAGGTTGTACTTTTCCGAGCGCAGCGCGAAATCGGCGTCCGCACCGTTGTCAATGCAATCTACGGCGTACTGCTGGGCGCGCAGGGTGCGGCCCAGCCACTGCGCCAGTTCGGCGTTGTCTTCGACGACAAGGATTCGCATGTCAAGTGCTCGCCTGGTGGGGCCCCAATAACTTGGCAAATCATAGTCGTGCCGACCGTTGTTGGTACTTTCCCTAGGTTCGGTTGACTGAAAGCGGACTGAAAGCTGGCCTCCTCTACATTGGCCCCCGGCTGGCGACTGCACAAGTGGTCAACCCCTGGCGTATGGCACCACGCTTGGACGAACTATCAATTATTTCTGGAGATCTCACAATGAAAGCGAACAGAGTCATCATCATGAGCGCAGCCTTGGGGCTGGCGTCGGTCGGGGCACAAGCCCAGAGCATGGAGCAAATGCAGCAGGCACTGGCGCAGGCCCAGGCGGCTGCCGCTCAGGCGCAAGCTGCCGCCAAACAGGCTCAGGCCGCGCTGGACCAGGCTTTGGCAGCGGTTGACCAACTCAAGAAGACCAGCGCGACCGTCGCGGCGGCAGCACCCGCGGCGCCGGCAGCAGCGCCCTTCACGGGCAGCGGCCTGACCATCGGCAACGCCACCACCAATGCAACCCTTTACGGATTGATCGACATCACCCTCGTCAACAAGGACAACGCCAACGCCAAGGGACAAACCATCACATCCCCGCCGGTGGCCTGGTTCAGCGGCAACCGCTGGGGCATCACCGGTTCGCACGCAACCGGGACCGGTGACGACGCGATCAAGGCCATCTTCAGGCTCGAAAGCGAATTTGAATCCGAGACCGGCAATATGGACACCCCCGGCACCCTTTTCAACCGTGACGCCTGGCTGGGCATAGAGAGCAAGACCATCGGCAAGCTGACCATCGGTCGGCAAAACGCGCTGGCGCGCGACCCGGCGGGCTCCGCAAGCTATGGTGATCCGTATGGCGGCGCCAAGGCATCGGTCGAAGAAGGTGGCTACACCAACAACAACAACTTCAAACAGTTGATCTTTTACGCGGGCAGCGCCAACGGCACCCGCATCAACAACGGTGTAGTCTGGAAGAAAGCTTTCTCCAATGGCCTCGTCGCCGGTGCCCAATATTCGTTTGGCTCCACGGTCGGCAGCTTCGGCACCGGTTCCAGCACAACCGGTTCGCTCGCCTATAACGGCAGTAATTTCACGATTGCCGGCTTTGCTACGACCGCCAACATCAGCGACTTGACGCACCGGACGGTATCGATCGGTGGCAATATGCAGGTCACCCCCCTGATTCGCCTGAACGCCGGCTATTTCAATTACACGGCGCAACAGGCAGCCGGCTTGGGTGACCGCACGGACCATGCCTGGACGGTGTCGACCAAGATCACCCCCAGCGGCCCATTTGACTTCGCGCTCGGGTATCAGGTCATGAGTGCCAGCAACGCCGGGGTCAATGGCTCGGGTTTTGTCCAGAATGCCTATAGCGACACCAGCGGCATCAAGGCAACCGCCAGCGGCGACCGCGCCACGCTCTACGGCTCGGTCTCCTACCACCTGGACAGCGTCACCGAGTTTTATGTGGCTGCCGACCACCTCAGCACCACCGATGGCTATCTGGCAGCGCAGGCCAATGGCTTCAAGTCACAAAACGAATTTGGCTTGGGCATGCGTTACAAGTTCTGACAGCAAGCCAGGCAGAAGTATCTCCAGGGGTCCCGTTCATGGCGGGTATTGAAGCGTGTCGGAGACGACACGCTTCCTTTTTGCCATTGATCGGGGTATGGAACCCGTTGGCCAGTCGCTAGAATTTGGAGGCCTTCAGAGATTGACACTGTCATTCCTTTTCGCCCCGTTCATTACATCAGGAAGCATCATGAAAAATACAAACCAATTCACGCGTGTGCTGCAGGCGCTCGGTCTGGCATCCGCGCTTGTGATTTCTTCGGCGGCGATCGCGGCCGACAAGGTCACCATCATCGTCGGCGGCTATGAAAAGCAGATCTACCTTCCGGCCAAACTGACCGAGGCGCTCGGCTATTTCAAGGCCGAGGGTCTGGACGTCGAGTTGCTCAATGAAGCCTCCGGCGTCGACGCCGAAAACGAAATGCTGGCCGGCGCGGTGCAAGGCGTGGTCGGCTTCTACGACCATTGCGTCGACCTGCAGACCAAGGGCAAGTACGTGCAGTCGGTGGTGCAGTTCAGCCAGGCGCCCGGTGAAGTGGAACTGGTGTCGAGCAAGCATCCCGACATCAAGTCCATGACTGACCTGCGCGGCAAGAGCCTGGGCGTCACGGGGCTCGGCTCGTCCACCAATTTCCTGTCGCAGTACCTGATGGTCAAGGGCGGCGTGCCGCTCGGTGAATTCAGCACCATTCCGGTCGGCGCCGGCACCACCTTCATCGCCGCCATGCAACAGGACAAGATCCAGGCCGGCATGACGACCGAGCCCACGATATCGCGCATGCTCAAGACCGGCGAGGCGCGGATTCTGGTCGACATGCGGACCGTCGAAAAGACCAAGGCCGCGCTCGGCGGCACCTACCCGGCGGCCTCGCTCTATATGTCGACCGACTGGGTCGAAAAGAACAAGCCCACGGTGCAGAAGCTGGCCAATGCATTTGTCAAGACGCTCAAGTTCATCAACACGCACAGCGCCGCCGAGATCGCCGACAAGATGTCGAAAGATTTCTACGCGGGTGACAAGGACGGTTACATCAAGGCTTTGGCCGACGGCAAGGCGATGTTCACGCCCGACGGCGTGATGCCGGCCGGCGGACCCGAGACCGTGCTTGCCGTGCTGTCGGCGTTCTCCAAGAACGTCAAGGGCAAGACGGTGGATTTGTCAAAGACCTACACCACAGAGTTCGTCAAGAACGCCAAATAGACCAATCAAGTCCATTCATGAGCCCTGACAACAACAGCCCGGCGATTGAACTGATCAACGTCAGTCGTCGCTTTCTGACGCCGGACGGCAAGTCCATGACCGCCTTGCGCGACTTCAACATGAGCGTTGCACGCGGCGAGTTCGTGGCGGTGGTCGGGCCCACCGGTTGCGGGAAGTCCACCACGCTGAATCTGGTCACAGGTCTGGCCAAGCCCTCGGCCGGCGCGGTCAGGGTGATGGGTGCGCCGGTCGACGGCATCGACTCGCGCATCGGCTTTGTGTTCCAGACCGACGCCCTGTTTCCCTGGCGCAGCGTGATCGACAACGTCGTGGCAGGTCCCCTTTTTCGCGGCATGGCGCAAGAACAGGCCTATGCCAAGGCACGCGAATGGCTAGCACGCGTCAACCTGTCAATCCATGCGACCAAGTTTCCGCATCAACTCTCGGGCGGAATGCGCAAACGCGTGTCGTTGGCACAAACTTTCATCAATGAGCCGCAGATCCTGCTGATGGATGAGCCGTTTTCTGCGCTCGATGTGCAGACCCGCGTCCTGATGCACGAAGAGTTGCTCAAACTCTGGTCGCAGTCCAAGGCCTCGGTTGTGTTTGTCACGCACGATCTGGAAGAAGCGATTGCGCTGGCCGACAAAGTCTATGTGCTGACCTCAGGGCCGGCCACTGTCAAGTCGGTATACCACATCGACATTCCCCGTCCCCGCATCGTGAGCGAAATCCGCTACGACAAGGCCTTTATCGACATCTCGCGCACCATTTGGGAAGACCTGCGCGACGAGGTGCTGCGTGGTGCCGAGCGCGACGAAGCCCGCCTCGCCTGAGAATCCATGATGAACACAACAACAAGCTCTGCTGGCCCCGTTTTTCAACCGGGCACTTCGGATGCCGAAATCGAAGCCGCCGCTGCCGTGGCCGCGCGCAAGCGCAAGTTTGCGGTCTATTTCTGGCGCTATTTCATACTGGTCGTCTTTCTTGGCGGCTGGGAACTCGCAGTGCGTTTCAAACTGATCGACCCGTTCTTCTTTTCGAGTCCCTGGTTCATCATGCTGCGACTGCAGGAGTGGATCTTCGAGGGCACCTCGGAGGGGCCGCTCTGGTACCACCTGTGGGTCACGATGGAAGAATCGCTGCTGGGTTTCTTCTCGGGCTCGATTGCCGGCATCATCGCCGGCATTGCGCTGGGTCGCAACAAGATGCTGGCCGATGTGTTCTCGATTTACATCAAGGTCATCAACTCGATTCCGCGGGTGGTGCTGGCGCCGATCTTCATCATGATCTTCGGCCTGGGCCTGACCTCCAAGGTCGCGTTGTCTTTTGTGATGGTGTTTTTTGTGGTCTTCTCGAACGCCTTTCAGGGCGTCGTCGAAGCTGATCGCAATCTGCTTGCCAACGCGCAGATTCTGGGCGCCAAAGACTGGCAACTGACGCGCTCGGTGGTCATTCCGTCGGCCATGAGCTGGATCTTCGCGTCATTGCACGTGAGCTTCGGCTTTGCCATCGTCGGTGCCATCGTCGGTGAATTTGTCGGCGCCCGCTATGGCATCGGCCTGCTCATCAATGTCGCCAAGGGCTCGTTTGACGCCGCCGGCATGTATGCAGCCATCGTCATCATCATGGTGGTCGCCCTTGCTGCGGAATACGCCATGACCCGGGTCGAAAACCGGCTGGCCAAATGGCGGCCGGCGCCCTTGCAGGAATTGCAGTAGCGAGTTTCCTGGCCGCGGGCCCAAGACCTCAGCCAGAGGTACTCAGCGTGCACTGCTGACTGATATTGGCCGGACAGGGCCCGACCCAACGCAGCTGGATGGCGTCGCTCGGCGGCAGTGGCACGCGCCAGCTTTGCGGCTGCGCCCTTTTCAAGGTGAAACTGGCGAGAACCGACCAGATCGCGGAACTGGCTGTGCGGTATTCGAGCGTGTAGCTGCTGTTCGGACGCAAGGCCCGGCTGCTGATCAGATACTGACCCGCATCGAGGGCAAAGCCAGGGCTGTCGCGAAACGGCTGTGCCAGGGGTTCACCGACAAACAGGCCCTGGCCCGGCCACTGCACCGCTTTCCAGTAGGCTTCGATCAGCGTGGCACCGCGGTAGTACTGGTCGATCAGCACCGAGGCACGAGAAAACTTTTGCGTCCAGTTGCAGGGCTCTTCCACCGCGCCGTAACTGGCGGTCGCGCCGGCGTCGAGCCAGGCCGTGATCGGCATCTGGCCGTTGCCGCTGGGCAGATAGCCGCCGAACGAGGTCAGCGTATCGGCGACGGCGCCGGGCCGAAAGCCGTTGCTCGCCAGACTGGGCACGGTGGCCAGACCGGTGAAATAGAACAGCACATTGCTCTTGCCGCTGATGCTGTCGCTCGCAGCCCCGGCAGAGTTATCGATGTAGCTGAGTTGCAAGCCCGAATTGCCGGCCCAGAGGGCAGGCAAAGCCAGATAGTCGGTGTAGCGCACGCTGCGCGAGACATCGCTGGTCCGCATCAAGTAACCATCACCCGCAGGCAAACTCACATCAGCGCGAACACCGCGGTCGATCAGTGCTTTGGCGGCGTCCAGTGTGCTGGCACCCAACATCATCGAAGGGCGCATCGCGTGGTCCTGCCAGGGCTGCGCCGATTCAGAATCAAAGTACGGTGAAGCGGCTGTCGTGGCGCAATTGGCGCCGCAGTATTTGGGGTCGAAGCCCAGTGCCAGAGCGCTGGTGATGCTCATCGAACAAGTGCCGACCACGCGCGACGGCGCAGTCCAGGTCACGAGCGTGGCCTGCACGGTACTCGGCAAGGCAGCGTCAATCTGGGCTTTCAGGCTGGCAAAGTCACTCGCTGAAATCGCATCGACCCCGGTTGTCAGCTTAACCCGAATGATGTTGGCGGCCGGGACGGCACGCGCCGTTTGGTAGTAGCTGGCAATCGATTCAGAGAGCGGGTCGCCTGCAGCGACGATCACTGCCAGTTGGCTGGCACCGATGGCACGACTCGGCAAACTCAGGACTGGCGTTGGTGTTGGCGTGGGTGTGGGTGTTGGCGTGGGTGTGGCAGCGCCACCACCGCCGCAACTGACCAGCAAGACCGACAGCAAGAACAGTTGCAGCCACTGCAGCGCACTCAGCCGGGGATTTGCAGATATGCGACAAGGATGGGTCATGGGAAAGGCTTTATCAGATGGCTTGGTGCAGGGATCATAGTCAACTCATGTTTCCACAGTGCCAAGCGCCAGCCGTGGCAGCGCCGCCAACGCGTTTCGGGTCGTTGCGCGGGCCAACTCCAATGGACTGATGCCGCGCAGGGCCGCCAGTTCAGCGCCGATGCGAGGCAACTCGCCGGGTTCGTTGCGCGCCTGGGGCTGCCCTGCGGCACGCTGTGCGGCGCTCCGATAGAGCCAGCGCGGCGGCATGTCGGGGGCGTCGGTTTCGAGCACGATCGCTTCAAGCGGCAGCGTGGCCGCCAGTCGGCGCAGTTGCAGGGCGCGCGGGTGCGTGAAGGCACCGCCAAAGCCAAGCTTCAAACCAAGCTCGATGAAGGCCTGTGCCTGTTGCTCGCTGCCGTTGAACGCGTGCGCAATGCCGAGCCACGCCTTGCCAGAGGCCTGTGAGCGCAAGCCCTTGAGCAGGCGGTCGGCCGAGCGGCGCACATGCAGCAGCACCGGCAACTCATGCTTGCGTGCCAGCTTGAGCTGCTCCAGATAGAAGTATTCCTGGCGTTCGCGCAGCGGACTCGCGCACAGTTCAGGGACAAGATAATCCAGCCCGATTTCACCGACAGCGACCAGTCGCGGGTCGTCGCGCTGCTGCTGCAATTGCCAGTCCAAACTTGCCAGGTCATTGTCGCTGGCCTGAGCCACATAGAGCGGGTGAATGCCCAGCGCATAGCTGTCGCCCGTGCTCTGCGCCAGACGGCGCACGGCGTCAAAATTGCCGCTTGAAACCGCTGGCAGCACACAGTGCAGCACGCCTGCCGCCGCCGAGCGCGCTCGTACCGCCGGCACATCGCTGGCGAACTCCTGCGCATCAAGATGGCAGTGCGTATCGATCCAGATCGTCATACAGGGAAAACACCATGGCTCCGTCACTGAAATGACATCAGAATGTCATTCGCCTACGCTACGCTTCGCGAACTTCGGTGAGCGCAATGCCCACCAACTTTCCGGCTCAACTCTGTCACTCATCTTCAAGGAAAAAAACATGAAAGCTCATCTCACCGCCATCGCTGTTGGCGCTCTCGCATTGGGCGCAGCCACCTCGGCCACGGCCCAGGAAAAAACCTTTCGCCTGCTGACCTGGGCCGACTACGCCCCGGCGGACATCGTAGCCCAGTTCGAAAAGGAAAGCGGCTACAAGGTCGAACTGACGCTGTCCAATAACGAGGAGATGATCTCCAAGTTGCGTGCTACCGGTGGTGCCGGCTTCGATCTGGCGCAGCCTTCGCAGGACCGCATCACCGGACCGCAGCAGGAATTCGGCATCTACAAACCGATGGATCTGAGCAAGCTCAAGGCCGAGTTGTTCATTCCTTCGATGCTGGAGGCGACCAAGAAGAACACCTCGCTCGCGGGCAAGGTCTACGGCCTGCCGCACATCTGGGGCACCGACGGTCTGGTGGTCAACACCAAACTGACCAAGATGAGCGACTACCCCGATCTGTGCCGCGCCGATGTCAAAGGCAAGACGGCCGTGCGCCTGAAACGCCCGACCCTGCTGGCCTTCGCCTTTGCCGCCGGCAAAGACCCGTTTGCGCTCTACAACGACGCCAAAGCCTACACCGCACTGATGGACGAAGTCGGCAAGACCGTGATCGCCTGCAAGGGCAACCTCAAATTCTTCTGGGACAACAAGGACCAGCTGCTCAATGGCATGCGCGCCGGCGAGATTGTCGGTGCCATGATGTGGGACACCGGCGGCTGGAAACTGAACGGCGAAAAGGCCGAAATCCAGTTCATTGCGCCCAAGTCCGGTGCGCTCGGCTGGATCGACACCTTTGCCATTCCGGCCAAGGGCAAGAACGATGCTGCGGCCTACGCCTGGATCAACTTCAACATGCGCCCTGAAATTGCGGCCAAGGTGGGCGCCTCGGCCGGCAACTTCACCGCCTCCAAGGGCGCTGACCAACTGGCGGATGCCAAGCTCAAGGCGCAATTTGCCGCCAGCTTCCCCGAAGCCGCGCTGAAGAACGTCAAGTGGTACCCGTCCGTTCCCGCTGGCATCGAGGACATCGAAGGCCGCGTGCTGGATCGCATCAAAGCCGCCAATTGAGTTCACCGGATCTGCAGGCCGTAGGCGTAGCAAAACGCTACGGCGGCTTTCGCGCGGTTGACGACTTGTCGTTTTCGGTCGCGCGCGGCAGTTTCTTCTCGATCCTCGGGCCTTCGGGTTGTGGCAAGACCACGCTGTTGCGCATGGTTGCGGGCTTTCTGAGTCCGGATGCGGGCGAGATCCAGATCGGTGGCAAAGCGATGGGCGGCGTGGCGCCGAACCGGCGCCCGGTCAACATGGTGTTTCAGCATCTGGCGCTGTTTCCGATGATGTCGGTCGGCGATAACGTCGGCTACGGCCTGACGCGCCGCGGCATCGCGCGCGACGAGATCAAACGCCGCGTCGGCGAGATGCTGGAACGTGTCAGTCTTGCGGGTGCCCAGGACAAGCGCATCGATCAGTTGTCGGGCGGGCAGAAGCAGCGCGTGGCGATTGCGCGCAGCCTGGTGCTGGAGCCGACACTGCTGCTGCTCGATGAGCCGCTGGGCGCGCTCGATCTGAAATTGCGCGAACACATGAAGATCGAGCTCAAACAGTTGCAGGCCGCCTTTGGCACCACCTTTGTCTACATCACGCACGACCAGTCGGAGGCACTGGTGCTGTCGGACCATGTGGCCGTCATGAACCACGGACGCTTCGAGCAGGCCGGCACCCCGCAGCAGCTTTACTACGCGCCGCAGACGCCTTTTGTGGCTGGCTTTGTCGGCGCCAACAACAGCATCAAGGGACACGCCACACGGGTCGATGGCGACATCGTGACCGCGTCCTGCGCAAGCGACCTGATGCTGGCGGCACGCGCCGTCGGATCGGTCCGTGTTGGCGATGCCGTCGAGGTCTTTGTGCGCCCGGAAGTCGCCAGTCTGTCGCGCACCGCAAACGCGTTCTCGGATGCCGGTCTGCCACACTATCGCGCACAAGTCGAAAGCCTGCTGTTCGACGGCGCCAGCTCGGCGGTCCTGTTGCACGAAGAACGCTCGCGCGCCGAGTTTCGCGTTGCATTGCCGCAGACCGGTCAATTTGCTGAGCTCAGGCCTGGCGAACCGGTGTATTTCGGCTTCGACCCGCAACGGGCGGTGTGCTTTGCCAGTTGACGCCACAGCCAGCAGCCGGACTCAGGCGCGCCTGTTGCTGATGCTGCTGCTGGCACCGGCGCTGTTGTGGCTGCTCGGACTGATCGTGTTGCCGCACGTTGAACTGGGCAGCCTGTCGCTGCGCGCTCGCGTTGCACCACGAATTTATGAAGCCAGCCTGGCACAGTACCGCACCTTTGTCGAGGAGCCGCTCTACTGGCATACCTTTGTGCGCACGGCGCTGATGTCGATTCTGGTCACTCTGCTGACCCTGTTACTGGCCTTCCCGATCGCCTGGATGATTGCCAAGATTGCGAGGGGCCGCAGCAAGTCCATGCTCTTCATGCTGTGCCTGATCCCGTTCTGGGTCAGCGAGACGGTGCGCACGCTGGGCTGGATGATTCTGCTGCGCGAGTCGGGCGTGCTGCCGGGTCTGCTGGTCAGCCTGGGCATCTCAGCGGCACCCGTGGAAATGCTGTACCACGACGCCACCATTCTGGTCGGCCTGGTCTACACCTCGATGCTGTTCATGGTGGTGCCGCTGATCGGCGCGCTCGAAAGCCTGGACGACTCCTTGATCGAGGCCGCCTACGACCTCGGTGGCAATGGCGTGTCCATCCTGCGCAGAATCGTCATTCCGCACGCGGCACCCGGCATCGTTGCGGGCTGCATCGTCGTCTTCATGCTGACGCTGGGCAACTACCTGACGCCAACGCTGCTGGGCGGCAAGAACTCGCTCTGGTTTACCGAGCAGATCTACACCCAGTTCATCACGCGCTTCAACTGGGAGCAGGGTGCGGCGTTCGGCTTTTTGCTGCTGGGCCTGAGCACGGCCATCGTCTGGCTCGGTCTGAAACTCAGCGGCCAGAAATTTGGCGAAGTGATGCAGCGCTCATGATTGCCTCCCTGCCTCGCCCCGCTTGGTTACGCATCAGTACAGCGGTCTATGCAGTGCTGTTTTTCACTTTCCTGTTTCTGCCACTGATCATCGTCGCCGTGTTTGCCTTCAACGACGCACCCTACCCGGCGCCGCCCTGGCACGGCTTCACACTGGACTGGTTTCTGGGTGGCTCGCAGGGCAGCGGACGGCGCGGTCTGTTTGCCGACGGCGCCCTGATGGGCAGCCTGTGGACCAGCGTCGTGGTGGCCGCCTGGGTCACCGTGCTGTCGGTACTCGTCGGCACCGCCAACGCCTTCCTGATCGAACGCACGCAGTTCCGCGGCAAGCAGGCGCTGTCCCTCCTGATGCTGGCACCGCTGGTGATCCCGGGTGTGATCCTCGGCATATCGATCCTCGCCTTCGCCAGCCGTATCGCCAATCTGGCCGATGAGCTGTGGGGCCTGGAGCTGGAGTTTCTGCGCCCCGGTTTGCCGCTGGTGGTGCTGGGGCAGTTCTCCTACATCGTGTCAATCGCCACACTCACCATCACGGCGCGCCTAAAGCGCTTCGACACGACGCTCGAAGAGGCCGCCTACAACCTGGGCGCCTCGCGCGCCGCCGTCTTTGCCACCATCACCCTGCCCTATCTGCAACCCGCCCTGATCGGCGCCGCAGCGATTTCGTTTCTGATGTCGTTCGAGAACTTCAACACCACGCTGATGCTGGTCGGCTCCGACGCACCGCTGACGGTGATGATGTACGGCCGCATGCGCGAAGGGGCGACACCGGTGCTCAACGCAGTGAGCCTGTTTCTGATGCTGGCCTCGGCGCTACTGGCGCTGACGCTGTTGCGGGGCGGCAAGGAGTCTGAGTCGCAGCGCATGGCCTGACAGCAATCCAAGCTGAATCTGTTGCCGCCATCGGCTGCGCCAGGCAGCCAGCGCCTACAGCAGACCGAGGTCGCGCGGCTTGGCGCCTGGAAAGACACTGTCGATTTGACTGGAGCTCAGGGCGTACTGGCGCTGCAGCAGACCGCCGAGCGTTGCGCGGTATTCGTTTAAGACCGGGAAATCGCGGTTCTGAAACAGCGCGGCCTGCTCTACTCGCACCTGTTCTCCCGCAATCTGATTGCCTTGCACACTGCCGCCCATGACCCAGAAAACCGACCCATGTCCATGGTCTGTTCCACGGTTGCCGTTTTGGCGGAAGGTACGACCAAATTCACTCATCACAACGACCGTCGTATCGCGCCACGCCGCTCCCATCTCATGGGCGAAAGCAGCAAGTCCGACACCCAATTCATCGAGCCGACTGGCCAGGTAACCGGTGGCAGCGCCCTGGTTGACGTGGCTATCCCAGCCGCCCACGTCAACAAAGCCCAGGTTGTAGCTGTCCTTCATCAACTTGGCGATACGTCGCGCCTCCAGCTCAAAACCCTTTGCGCTGATGGCTTTGCGGCTGGCCGCGTCCATCTCCGCGGACATTTCCCGCATCACTTCATCGCGCACATTGAAGCCTTCGGAGACCTGGGTGCCCATCGGCGTGCCCTGGTACATCGACGCGATGATGCTGCTCTGGCGCGCATCGACAGACGGTTTGGCCAGCGAGCGCAAGGCGGTGTTGGGCACTTTGGCGCTGCCCTGAAATGCCAGCGGCAGCTGGTCGGTAAAGGCCATCGGGGTGCTGCCGCTCAGCACCGTGGCGAGCCGATTCATGAAGCCTGAGCCATAGGTCTTGTGGCCTTCAAGCGCCTGGCCCATCTCCATGCTGTCTTGCGTCTCGAAGTGACTGCGCGACAGGTCATGTGTTCCTGCGAAGGGCACAAAGGCAAGCTCCCCATTCTTGTAATACGGGTACAGCGAATCGCGCAATGCCGGGTGCAGGCCCCAATCTGCCGTCAACGGCAATGCCGATGACAACTCGGACGAGGGGCGTGCAATCGAGATGTCTGGGCGAGATGCGTAGTAAAAGCTGCTCGACACCGGAACCAGCAGGCTGCAGGCGTCATAACCACCTCTGAGGAAGACGACAAGCAATCTGGACTTCACCGCCGGCGCTGCCATCAGACGGGTCGATGTAGTGAGGGACAGTGCCGTCAATCCTGCCAGTGCGGTCAATACTTCACGGCGTTGCATGGTGGACATTCCTCTGGTGACGTTTTAACGGCGCATCATTTCGGGAGAAGAGAGCAAAAAGGCATTCCACTCCTGCGGCGATGTGGCCTGCTCAAGGGCTTTGAGCGTTGCTGGCCCCAACGTTTTAATGATGGACTGGTAGTAAAGCGCATTGGCCAATTGCGGAAAGGCCGCTCGCTCCAGCGGTTGCGGACCATCGGTGCGAAACAGCCCCGCACTCCCCGAACCTATCGCCTTGGATACCTCAAAGCGTGTGGTCAACTGCCCGGGGCTGGCCCATGCGGCAGATTGCAAAGAATATCCGTCCGGCGTAGGGCGACCATACAAGGGCTCGCCCATGCGATTAATCCAGTTCAGCATCGGCCCCACATTGAGCACTGGTTTTTCGTCATAGGCCAGACGCACTGCCGACACCACAAAACGCATCGGGTCCTTGAACTTTTGTTGTTCCGGTTTGGAAAATTCACGTGATGCAAAGAGCACTTCAAGGGTCTTGGCGATATCCCCATCGCTGCTTTGGAAAGTTTGCTCCATCGATTGCAGCAGTGGGAGCGGTGGCTCATCGGTCAACCAGTATGTAACCAGCTTTCTGCAAATGAACCGAGCAGTGGCGGGACTGCGGGCCAAGCGGTCCAGAGCCTCCTCTAGTTCACCCAGACCTCGGCTTCGGATGGGTTGCCCCAACAGCTCCTTGGCACCAAAATCATGTCTTGCAGGATTGAATTCAAACAACCCCCGGCGCACGTAGAAACCTTGCAACTCCTTGCGCATTCCCGGATTGGTCGTGGCAAGGTTGACGCCCACTCCAGTCAGCACTCGCGCCAGTTCTTGCACGTCATGCTGGGTATAGCCCGCGTCCACACCCAGGGTATGAAGTTCCATCAGCTCGCGAGCAAGGTTCTCATTGATGTGTCCTGCCGCGTTTTGCTCATTGTCCAGATAGCGCAACATGGCCGGGTGCTGCACTACAGCCCCCAACAAGTCCCGGAACTTGCCCAGCGCATGTGCCCGGATGGCGCTGTCTTCATAGTCCCCTAACATGGCCCGCAGGTTGCTCTTGGCCTGGTGTACGCTGAAGTGGTTGAGCCAGAACCACGTCATTTCTTCCTGCACCTGATGCGGTGAGTAAAGGTCGCGCAGCAAATGTCTTGAGGCCGCTTCGCGGGCAAGGCGGTTCATCTC